>NZ_JACRGA010000026.1 GCF_016217785.1 Methanobacterium sp. | reverse complement strand
ACCTGACGTCATCAGAACATTCATCGCCACAATAAACGCAGACATGGCCGGAAACACTACAGGAATAACCAACACCGCCAACGCAACCTACACCGAATACCCACAAACAACAAGTGGAACCGACACACCAATCTACGTACCTTTAACTGATCTCTATATCCATAGCTGGGCCAGTAAAAATAACCCCTATGTGGGTGAAACCATGACTCTCACCTTTAAGGTGGGTAACAATGGACCAGATACTGCCCGTAATGTGGTATTTACCTTACCCATTCCGGAAGGTATGGAGTTCGTGGACGTGAATGTGGATCAGGGAACAGCTACCTACGACCCGGTAACCCGGACTATAACCTGGATACTTGGAGATGTAGTAGTGGGAGACCCTACTGCATGGGTTAGAGTTAAAATACTAAGTGCTGGAAACTTCGTCTTCGCACCAAGTATGACAACCGATACATACGACCCTAACCTCTCAAGCAACATTCAGACATTAACCGTGAACGCCCAGAATGTTCCAGAGAATAATGTTGTGAATGGTCAAACCGTGGGGATGCAAACCACTGGAGCACCAATAGCACAACTGTTACTGGCTGTGTTAATGGTTTTAGGTGGATTCTTGCTACCAAAACGTAAATAAACCAAAATCCAAATTTGGGATATAAACATATCCCATTCCCTTATTTTTTTAGATTAATTAGCATATAACCTAGTTTATGACTTTAAACCTAGTTTATGACTTTATTTTTCCCCATATCCGAATATTTATGTATTTCTTCTAACCATATCAACATGAATATTATCATAAATTGCATGAAATAAAAGAAATAAAGGGTACATTTTAAACTGGTAATCAGAGATAATGAGGAATGCTCATAGCATTCTGCAAACTTTCTGGTGAAATGACCATATCAGAAACGGCCATAGGGATCTGGAACCAATATGAAGAATTTTTAGAAACAATAACCGGAATTTATGAATTTATATGGAAAATAGACTTCTTCAACCAGGCTTTCAATCCCAAAAAGTCTTTAGATTATTAATGATTTAATAAATGCCTTGGAGTAATGAATGAAGATTGATAAAATATAAAATTTGGGGATAGATTTTATAAGTGACTATACATTCTTATAGATTAATAGTCAAAATCTGTTAATAGTCAAAGTCTTGAAGTCATCTGATTATTTGAAGTCATTATCTTAAGTTAAACCTTAAATTCTGAATAAAAATAAATGGTTTTTTAAATGAAGGCACTATTCATAGTTACAGGAAGAGGAATTGGCGGAGATGCAGTTACCGCCTTTAACATTGCTCGTGCTCTTTCAGAGTATGGTGTTGAATGTGAATTTGCATTAGATCACAGTGCACCAGGACTACTCTTGAAAAAGCATAACTTATCCTGGTATAAAATCAGCATCCCCCAGGCAGGAGGTCATGCTGCCACCAAAAAAACACTGGCTAAAGCCGCTGTTAAAACCTCAAAGGCTGCTGTGGAAGCTGCCCGCCTTATAAGGAAGGTACACCCCAATGTGGTAGTGGGTGTAATTGGAGGGGGAGCTGTGGTAGGGTGTTTAGGGGCTAAAATGGCCAACAAACCCTCTGTTGGTATTTTAATCACACCCACTGATGCCAAAGTATGTACTAAAATAACCACCACAGTGGCACTTCCGGAATCTAACCTTTTCCAGATGGATTTGAAAGATAAAAATATTCATAAAGCTTATTCCCCTGTTGATCCATCCATAATCATTGGGGATAGGGAAAAAGCATTGCAATTAATGCCAGAAGGGTTTGATGAGAGCCGTCCCACAATTCTCTTTTCCTCAGGCTCCACTCTTTTTGAAAAAATGGCATTAGGAGCAAGAAAACTGAGTAAAAGTGGTATTAATGCCAATATTCTGGTGGTTGGAGCTCCATTGGAAGATGATTACCGGGAGTACTTAAAAGGAGAAAATATTCTGTATTTAGAGTATATTGACTGGATCAGGGATTTGTATAAGGTTGTGGACCTGGCTGTGCTCACTGATGACGGTATGATGATTCAAGAAGCCATAGCTTGCCATTTACCCATTATTGCTCTTTTAGGAGTTAAATACGGGCGTTATCATAATTTGGCAGCTATTTTTAAGGGCGCTGTCCTGGAAAGTGATCTGGATAACATCACCCAAGTTACTGGTGTAGCCTTTAACAATCTGGAAGAGCTTAAAGAAAATGCCCTTAAATACAGCGAGGATGTTTTGAAAGCTTCAGATAATATTGCTCGTGTGATATATGATAAAATAAGAAAGAATGAATGATCAATACGATTTATGTCCATTAAAGAATTTATATTAACTATTTTCTGCCCATTTTCATCTCTTATTTTTCTATTTCCCATAAGACTGGTTTTAACCATATTTAGACAAAAAATGAAGTAATTTGTAAATAGCATCAGTTGAAGGGTGGGTTTCAATGAAATCATCAAAATCGGTGGTTTTGTAACCATCCTTGACCATTTTAGCCAGGTAAGGGATTGTAGTACGGGAAGCGGGAGATATGGATGATACCCGGGTTATATCACCGGTTTTAAGATCTGATGAAATTTTGGTGAACCCTGTTTCTCCATCAAGAACGTGCCAAAATGACCCTGGACCGGCAGAACCACGGATACGCACATCAAATTCATCTTCTGATTTCTCGATTCCTGAATCAAGGAAACTTACTGGATAATACAATGTTAATGATTGTGGTATCAGATGGTAGTCCATGGTGGATGATATATTGCAGGCGTTTCTGGCTGCAACCACACCTTCCATACGGGCCACCGGGGTATTACTCACTGTGCCCACCACATCCCCCGCAGCATAAATAGAAGGATTGCTAGTTTTCATCTGTTCATTGACCATTATCCCACCTTTAGACCCTAATTCAACCATATCACTGGCTATTTCCGAGTTTGGAGTCATACCGGTGGCCAGGAATACTGATCCATCCACATGACCATTGGAAGTGGATGCACCCTCAGGGATTATTTCATTTACATCTACATTTTCCTGGATGTCTACTCCCTTAAGAAGATGTTCTCTTATGTAATTTTTAATTTCAGGATCGATGCTGCTTAGAAACTGTTTACGGCATAGAATTTTAACCTGACTGCCCAGGGATGAGAATATCCCTGCGAATTCTGCGGCGATTACACCACTCCCCACTATGTTGAGGTTTTCAGGAACCTCTTTAAGGTCCAGAACATCCTTATAGGTTAAAGCATTCTCAACACCAGGAATCGGGGGTATAAACGGTCGGGACCCTGTGGCTATTAAAAGTTTATCATATGGATAGTTCTTTCCATTAACTTCCACGTTCCCATCTTTAATCTCTGCTACGCCCAGCACTATTTCCGCCCCTGATTGCCGGGTTTCGTGTTTTAAGACATTTTCTATTTTCCCGGTGATTTTTTTTATTCCATCTGCAACTTGTGAATAATCGATCTGGGGTTTTTTGGAGATTATGCCCAGTTTCTGGTAATTGTTGGAATCTTTAGAAAAGCGTACCACATCATTGAGGCCGCAGATGACCATGCATCCCTCATGCAGGCAGGTTCCCCCTATATGTTCCTTTTCAATTAAAGTAACTTCTGCATCCAGTTGTGCTGCTTCCATTGCTGCGCTGCGACCGGCTGGTCCTCCTCCAATAATTACCATTTTCATTTAAAAATCCCCGTGAAATTTTTTTAAATTATCTTAAAAAATTCTATCAAAAATTTGTTGGCCCCAAGATATTTATATGGTGATGAGTATCTATTAAAATAACTAAACTTATTCTAGGCATTATTAGGTAGAGCCTGGTTTAATACTATTCAATCATAAGTTAATCTAAATTATTAGAATACCCGTATTGACTCTTTAAATGAATTTTAAAAGGTGAAAATTGTGTGTATAGCAGCACCAGCTCAAATTATAGAAATTAACGATAATGTGGCTACTGTGGATTTTGGCGGAGTAAGACAACAGGCTAAACTGGATTTAGTTAGCGATGTTGATGTTGGTCGTTACGTTCTGGTTCATTCAGGATACGCAATAGAAGTTTTATCTGACCAGGAAGCTCAGGAATCTCTGGAAGCATGGGATGAACTTCTGAAGATTCTGGATGAAGAAGATGCAGGAAAAACAAATAATCAATGAAAGTGATTTTTTATTTAAATTTAACATCACTTTTTTAACATAACTATTTTTTATAATACTAGAATTCCGGATAATTAGAATTCATTTTATAAGTTTCATGGACTTGTTTTAACCTATTACCATTGATTTTTCAATTGACTTGTTAAACTTGTATTTTTGAAAAATTAATTCTATAGATAAATATATCTCACTTATTTATCTCACTTTAATTTTTATCCTGAAAACACGTTTATACATGAAAACACGTGCTAATAAATTGACACCCTTTTAACACCAGGTATGTCCAGAAATTCCTGGATCATTTCTCCTTTAACTGGTTTTTCGGTGATAATAGTTAATTTAGGATTTTCCTCCAGTTCAGGATCTCCAGCATGGGCCTGTCTGATGCTGATGTTTTCCTGTGATATTAACTGAGTGGCTTTAGCCAGTATCCCTGGTGTGCCAGCCTGGGCTTCTATTTCCACCACTCCAAACCTTAGATCACTGGCCACGTTTTTTAATAGTGCTCCTGCAGGAAATATGTTTCCAAATATTGAAGCCAGTTCAGGGTCATCCATTATAACCTCCACTGTGGAGCGAATGGACCTGCGGTCCACGCCGGTTCCCCTGGCAAGGGCAACATCACTTATTTCTACATTTCCACAGTAGATTTTCCCATTTTCACCCACTCTAAGCCCTAACTCCACTATTTTACGAGCCACTCCCATTCTAGCAGGGAATTTCTCAAATTTGTGTTTAATACGATCCCACATGGAATAATCACCTTGTTAATTTGCACCATCTGTTTTACTTTAATTTAAAATCCTTATTTAAAATCTGATCATCTAATCTTAATTTCCTTAATTTCAGTTACTCATATTCATAATATTAATTTAGTTAGACCATGATCTTCCATTTGGCATTGCTCATATAATTAATTTTATGTACATATTTATACACTAAAGGTTTAAATAGTACAATGAAGTATAGGAATGTTAGTGAATAAATATGGTGACAACATGCAAGACAGTGAATGTTTTTGGCGAATATAACCTGAAAAATAAAGAAGCTGAAAGGACTAAACTTGACTTTAACGCTCCTTTTGAACTATTCCAAAAGATATACTCTAAATACCCCAGTAGTTTCCTCCTGGAATCCATGGAAAGTGACAGTGGGCTGGCCAGATACTCAGTTCTGGGATTTAACCCAGTAGCAACCCTCAAAGCCCATAATGGAACCCTGGAAATCAGGAAAGAAAATGAAACAGAGGAAATAGAAACTTCAAACCCTTTTAATGAGATAAAAAGTCTCATTGGAAATGGAAGCAAGAGAAAAGGGTTCCAGGGAGGGCTGGTGGGATACGTCTCCTATGAGGCAGTGAAGTACTTTGAACCAGTCCCGGTGCAGGAAGGAACATTCCCAGATTATGAATTCGGACTCTTTCTGGATGCTGTGATCTTCGACCGGCTTCAGAATAAATGTGAATACATCACACTGGGAGAAAACAGAATAGACCAAATCAAAGAACTTGAAAAGGAAGAGTTTGAAGCGGAAAATATGACCTTCCATGAAATAAAACATCATTTCTCCCAAAATAAGTTCGAAAACATGGTTATGGATACCAAGGAACGGATTAAAGCCGGGGAAATATTCCAGGGCGTTATTTCCAATGCCCGAGAATACACGATTAAGGGAAATAAACTCTCATTCTATGAAACTCTCCGTAAAATCAATCCTTCACCCTATATGTATCATCTGAAGCTTGGTGAAAGGGAGATAATTGGATCCAGTCCTGAAATGCTGGTGAGGGTAGAAGGAAGGGATGTTGAGACTTACCCCATAGCCGGAACCAGAACACGGGGCTCTAGTCCAGAAGAAGACTTGAAACTGGAAATAGAACTCTTAAAAGATGAAAAGGAAAAAGCAGAACACTTGATGCTGGTTGACCTTGCCCGTAATGATATAGGTAAGGTGAGTGAATTTGGCACGGTCAACGTGCCAGAATACATGACTGTGAAAAAATTCTCCCATGTGCAGCACATTGTCTCCAGAGTAATGGGAAAACTCCAAAAAGACAAAAATGCAGTGGATGCATTTGCCTCCATCTTCCCGGCAGGCACATTAAGCGGAGCCCCTAAAATACGGGCCATGGAAATAATAGACGAGTTGGAAGGCATCCCCCGCGGACCATACGCCGGAGCAGTGGGTTATTTCTCATTAAATGGAAATGCAGATTTCGCCATTACCATAAGAACCCTGGTCTGTGATGGTGATCACGGGAAAATACAGGCGGGAGCAGGGATAGTCCATGACTCAGTTCCCAATAGCGAGTACCATGAATGTGAAAACAAAGCTCAGGCACTTCTAAGTGCATTAAACATGTCAGGTGAAGCTAAATGATCTTAATAATAGACAATTATGATTCTTTCACCTATAACCTCTATCAACTGGTGGGAGAATTTGAAAAGGACATCTGTGTTTTCAGGAATGATGAAATAACCATCGCCGAAATAAAAAAACTGCAACCCGACCGGATCATAATATCTCCAGGTCCTGGAAACCCGGAAAATGAGAGGGATTTCGGTGTTTCCAGAGACACCATCCTGGAAATTGGCCAGGAAACACCACTTTTAGGTGTTTGTCTCGGACACCAGGGCATATTTACAGCGTTTGGTGGTGAAATCACCCGTACAGAACCTGTTCACGGGAAAAAAAGCCTGATCCACCATCAAAATACTGGCATGTTCCAGGGTGTTAAAAGCCCCCTCCAGGCAGCAAGATACCATTCTCTGGTGTGTAAAAGGGATAGTACACCATCCTCCATGGATATACTGGCTGAAACTGATGATGGGATGATAATGGCCATTAAACACCATGATTATCCCATATTCGGTCTTCAATTCCACCCGGAGTCCATTGGAACTGGTGATGGTCGGAGGATCATGAAAAATTTCCTGGAGATGGAAATTTCATGAAATTCACCGATATAATCAAAGAAAGGGAAAGGTTGCTGGATATAAGGAAGAAATACCAGCCCTTGGCTGAGTTGAAAGAGAATATTAAACGGGTTAAACTTCGAACAGATTTTAAAAAATCATTACATAAAGAAGAAGACGTTTCCATTATCTGCGAGTACAAACCAGCATCCCCCTCCCTTGGTGAAATCAGCCCGCTCACAGTGGGTGATGTGGTCCCTCTGTTTGAGGAAGGAGGAGCCAGTGCAGTCAGTGTACTAACTGAAGAATCATTTTTCAAAAGCAACATTGACAATCTGAAACTGGCCTGCAGAATAACCCGCCTTCCCTTGCTTCGCAAGGATTTCATTCTGGATCCCTATCAGATCTATGAAGCCCGGGCCTACGGTGCAAGTGCGGTTCTTTTAATGACCGATGTCTATCCCGATCTGCGTGAAGGGATTGAACTATGTAATTATCTAGATATGGATGCTCTGGTGGAATGTAAAAGTAAGGAAGAAATAGAACTGGCAATAAAAGCAGGAGCAGAGGTAATAGGAATAAACAATCGGGATTTCAATGATTTCAAGATTGATCTTAAAAGAACCGAGAAACTGGCCAGTCTGGTGCCATCAAATCTTACCCTGGTATCCGAAAGCGGAGTTCAAACCCCTGAAGATGTATATTTCCTATCTAAATTAGGAGTAGATGCTCTTCTAGTGGGAAGCAGCATAATGGGATCTTCCCATATCCTGGAAAAAGTTAAAAAACTGGTATCTGCCGGAAAAATTCCAAAACCAGAAGATCAAAGGGATAGTGTTAATTACAAATGGTAAGAAATATGAACATTAAAATCTGCGGAATACGTCGAAAAGAAGACATCTCATCCTGTGAAAGGGCTAGTGCGGATCTAATGGGATTTATCAACATCAAAAGATCCAAAAGAATGGTTGAAATCGAAGAAATAATAGATTTAACCTCATTTATGAAGGATAAAAAGAAGGCGGTGCTTGTAATTGAGCCTGAAAATATGGCGGATGCCAAACAAGGAATAGAAAAAACAGGCTTAAGGAATATTCAACTTCACTCTCTCTCAGCTGAGGAAATAGGTGAGTTGAAAGATGATTATCAACTGACCAGTGCAACAGCAGGAGATCATCATATTAAAAGTGATTTAACAATTATCCGGGCCTTGGGACTATCTGAAGATATAGATCCTCAAAAAGTTAGGGAAATTCAGGATTTCGCAGGTGTATGCGATTATCTCCTTTTTGATTATGAAATTAAGGGGAAAACTGGTGGAACTGGAAGGCAGATCCCCCTCAAAACAGCCATTGAAGCTGCAAAAATTGCAAAAAATAGTAACCCTGATTTAGAACTATTCCTCGCCGGAGGAATGGATAAAAAAAGGATCGAAGAGGAATTGGAGACCCTGGAAGAATTCTTTGACTTTGTGGATGTTAACTCAGGGGTGGAAGATGAGCCCGGAGTTAAAAACACCTCTAAAATAAATGAATTAATGAAAATTACGGTACTTAACAAGACATAATTTAAATTAAACATTGCATCGAATTAATATTCAAAGAATAAGTGCCTGTAAAATATGACAGAACTAATTACAAATGATAAGGTGAATTTAATGATAACTGATGGAAAATTTGGTAAATATGGGGGAATATTCGTCCCCGAACTCCTTATACCTGCTCTTGAGGAGCTGGAGAAGGCATTCTTGAAATACAAGGATGATGAAAAATTCAACCAGGAGCTTGATTACTACTTAAAAGAATTCGCAGGACGACCCACTGCCCTGTATTATGCCCAAAATCTTTCAGAAAAATTGGGATGCAAAATATACCTTAAAAGGGAAGATATGCTCCACACCGGAGCCCATAAGATAAATAATACACTTGGGCAGGGACTTCTTGCAAAATACATGGGTAAAACCAGAATAATAGCCGAGACCGGAGCAGGACAGCATGGTATTGCCACTGCAGTTATTGGATCTCTTTTTGGTATGCCTGTAGATGTTTACATGGGATCAGAAGATGTGGAAAGACAAAAACTGAATGTATTCAGAATGGAGCTTTCCGGAGCCCGAGTTTTGCCAGTTGAAACTGGTTCATGCACCCTTAAAGATGCCATAAACGATGCCTTCCGTGACTGGGTGTCCAGTGTGGAGAACACCCACTACCTCATCGGTTCCACCATGGGACCCCATCCATACCCCACCATGGTGAAACACTTCCAGAACATCATAGGTAAAGAAACCAGGAAAGAAATCCTCCAAAAAGAAGGCCAACTTCCAGATGTAGTTATAGCCTGTGTTGGTGGAGGAAGTAATTCCATGGGAATATTTTCAGGATTTATGGATGATGAGGAAGTGGAACTTATTGGAGTTGAAGGAGGAGGAGACGGAGTCGAAACTGATAATACAGGAGCAACCCTGTGTAAAGGTACCGAAGGAATACTACACGGATCATTCTCATTTGTACTTCAAAATGATGATGGACAAATCAATGAAGCCCATTCAGTATCTGCGGGTCTTGATTATCCAGGAGTAGGACCAGAACACGCTTATCTCCAGACTACTGGAAGAGCAAACTACGTAGCCATAAACGATGCAGAAGCCCTACATGGTTTTGAACTACTCTCCAAATATGAGGGCATCATCCCTGCCCTTGAAAGCTCCCATGCTATTGCCTACATGGAGAAGTATGCTAAGATGCCTGAAAATAAGGGTAAAACCATTGTGGTTAACCTTTCGGGACGGGGAGACAAGGACATGTTTCTGGTTGCCAAGGAAATGGGGGTGGAAGTATGAGTACCCATGATTTAAAAGTGGAAAGTTACCAGGAAATGTTTTCAAGGGTTAAATCTAAAAATGAAGGTGCTTTCATCCCATTTGTGGTTGCAGGAGATCCTGATTTTGAAACCTCCCTGGAAATTGTGAAAACCTTCGTGGAAAATGGTGCTGATGCCCTGGAAATAGGGTTCGCATTTAGTGACCCGGTTGCAGACGGCCCCACAGTCCAGGAAGCAGATTTAAGAGCACTCAAAGCAGGTATGACCACCCAGAGGGGATTTGAATTTATCAAAAGGATC
Organism: Methanobacterium sp.; assembly: GCF_016217785.1. Taxonomy (NCBI): domain Archaea; kingdom Methanobacteriati; phylum Methanobacteriota; class Methanobacteria; order Methanobacteriales; family Methanobacteriaceae; genus Methanobacterium; species Methanobacterium sp. Next base: position 98,433 of record NZ_JACRGA010000026.1, on the reverse strand, counting down.
AGAGAATTCACCTCCATACCCATTGGTCTGCTGGTTTACTACAACCTCATCTATCAAATGGGTTTAGATGAATTTTACCAGGCTGCCAGGGAAAATGGAGTTAACGCCGTTCTCGCAGCTGATTTGCCCCCTGAAGAAGCCCATGATGCAGTGACTGCTTCCCATGAATATGGAATCCAGCAGATTTTCATGGCAGCCCAGACCACCAGCAATGAAAGACTGCAGAAGATCTCCCAGTTATGCCAGGGATTCCTCTATGTGGTGGCAGTTATGGGAGTCACCGGTGCCAGGGGTGACCTGGAACTAAGTACCATGGAACTAATAGAACGGGTGAAAAACCATACCGATCTTCCTCTATGCGTGGGTTTTGGTATTTCCAAACCAGAACACGTGCAAAACGTTGTTCAAACAGGTGGTGATGGTGCCATTGTAGCCAGTGCCCTGTTAAATATAATCCAGGAAAATCTCCAGGACAAAGAGATTATGAAAGAGGAAATAGGGGCCTTCTGCAGAGAACTTAAGGAAGCAACCCATAAATGAATGGATATGTCTGTAGATTAGCAGGGTAAGTGTGTAGAGATGATTGAAAACTGTTTAAAAAAAGTTGTATCCCGGGAAGATCTAAGCGAAGACGAAGCTTATGAGTGTATGATGGAAATGGTCAGTGCCCAGGCCAGTGAAGTGCACATGGCCGCGTTTCTATCTGCACTTGCCATTAAAGGAGAGGTTGCTGCCGAGATAACAGGCTTTGTAAGAGCTATGCGCCAGGTTTCCATCAAGGTAACTCCCCAGTTAGATGAACCACTGGTTGACACCTGTGGTACAGGGGGAGATAGCTTTAAAACCTTTAATATCAGCACTATTGCCACTATAATCGCAGCCTCATCTGGAGTTCCCATTGCCAAACATGGGAATCGTGCCATAAGCAGTAAATGTGGTGGTGCTGATATTTTAGAGGCCATGGGAGTGAATATAAATTGTGATGCATCTGGTGTGGAGTTTTGCCTTGAAAATGCAGGGATGGGATTCATGTTCGCCCCAAACTTCCATCCTGCCACGAAACAGGTTATGCCTGTACGGAGAAAACTGGGAATCCGCACGGTTTTCAATATGTTAGGACCATTAACTTCCCCGGCCAGTGCAGATATTCAACTGATGGGTGTTTTTCATCCCGACTATGTGGAGTTAATTGCCCAGGTCCTCAAGAATTTAGGAGTTAAAAGGGCCATGGTGGTACATGGTTTTGATGCTGGGGGTAAACCTGCTCTGGATGAAATTTCCCTTATCGGTAAAACCACCGCCGCCATCCTGGATCATGGTGAAATAGAAGTTGTCCAACTTTATCCTGAAGATTTTGGGCTTGAACTGGTTGATAAAGATTTGATCCGGGCTCAGGATACTCTCCAGGAAAATCTGGAAATTGCAATGGAAGTTCTGGAGGGGAAAATGGAAAATCCCAGTCAAAAGGCCCGGATGAATATCTGTCTGGCCAATGCCGGAGCTATTCTCTTCCTGGCAGGCAAGGCCCGTGACCTTAAAGGAGGAGTGGAGTTAGCCAGAGAAAACATCCAAAAAGGATATCCTCTGGAAAAACTGCAGGAGTTCAAGAGAGTTAGTAATTCTCAAGGATATCCCAGTAAAATATAAAAAAATAAAAAAGAATTAAAAAAAACAATTTAAGAGAATTTTACTGGATTCTCTGATTGCCAATCCTAATGGCATTGAGTATAACTGCCAGGCTAAGGCCCATATCCCCAATTCCCACTGCCATCCACAGGGTTACAAAGCCAAGCACTGCCATGATGGCGAAGGAACTTTTAACCAGTATTGAAAGTGCCACGTTCTGCTGCACCACTCCCATTGTTTTTCTGCTCAGTTTTAAAAGGTATTCCAGTTTGGACAGGTCATCGTGCATCAGGGCCACGTCTGCACTTTCAATTGCCACATCTGAACCAGCTGCACCCATGGCAATTCCTATATTGGCCCTTGCTAGGGCGGGTGCATCATTAACACCATCACCCACCATGGCCACGTGTCCATGGCGTTTAACCAGTTCATCTATTTTTTCCACCTTATCCTCTGGTAGGAGGCTGTGGTAATATTCATCCAGACCTAATTGGGATGCCACCCTTCGGGCAGTACCCTCATTATCTCCAGTGAGCATGACCGTCCTGATACCACTGTTTTTAAGGAACTTAACCGTTTCCAGGGCATTATCCCTGATCCGGTCCATGAGAACCATTAACCCCATGATCTTCTGTTCGGTTCCCAGTAAGACCGTGGTTTTACCTTCTTTCTCATATTCTCTTATTTTCTCCAGAATATCATTATCTCTGGATTCCATTTCATCTAAAAGACCTGAATCTTTAAAGAGGGTTTCATTTCCCACGTAGAATAGTTTTCCATTGATTTCACCCGTTAAACCTGTTCCAGTGATGGATTTGAAGTTATGAACCTCTTCCAGTTTTAAACCTTCGTCTGTTGCGTTTTGGAGTATGGCTTTGGCCAGGGGATGTTTGGAATGTGATTCCAGAGAAGCAGTTAATCGTAAATTATCCTCTCGAGAAGTATCATTGAAGTTGATGATCTTTGCCACTTCCAGACGGCCTTCAGTTAATGTTCCTGTTTTATCAAAGACCATTGCCTTCACATTCTTCATTTCCTCCACATACTCTCCTCCTTTTATGAGAACACCGTTTTTGGTAGCGGAGGTTATCCCCGAGACCATGGAGACAGGGGTGGATATTGCCAGTGCACAGGGGCAGGATACCACCAGTAAAACCAGGGCCCGGTAGAACCATTCATCAAAAGACATATTCATGAAGAATGGGGGTATTAATGCCACTAATATCGCTGCTAAAATAACTGTTGGAGTGTAATAGGTGGCAAAGCGGTCAATGAATGCTTCTGTTTTTGATTTTTTATTTTTAGACTCGCGCACTAATTCTATTATTCTGGATATGATGGTTTCATCTGACCTTCGGGTTACCCTGATTTCAAGGTAACCTTCGGTGTTTATGGTGCCTGCGAAGACCTCGTCATCCTCTTTTTTGGTGATGGGTATGCTTTCCCCGGTTATGGGGGACTGATCCACCGCTGATGATCCTTTAACCACCAATCCATCAAGAGGAACCTTGTCACCAGGGCGAATCACCACTTTCTCATCCAGTTTCACGGCATGTGTATGAATTTCAAGTTCCTGGCCATTTCTAATTACATGTGCAGTTTCAGGTGCCAGTTTAAGGAGGGATGCTATTGAGCTGCGTGCTCTTTCACTGGCATAGTCCTCCAGAAACTCAGCAACATAGAACAGAAACATCACTGCAGCACCCTCTTCACCATGACCAATCAAAAATGCTCCAACAGCAGCAACGGTTATAAGCAGGTTCATATTGAAACGAAGCTCTGATAATCCTTTAAATGCTCCTTTAATTATTTCAAAACCGGCAACTACCACTACCGCCAGGAATGCTACCTCAGCAAGGAATCCCTGATCCAGGAATTTTTCAAGGATTATGCCCATCGCAAAAATCACTGCAGAGGTTATGATGATTGCCATAGGTTTGTGCTTCCACATTGCCTGTTTTTCCTCGAACAGGTCGCCTCCGCAGCAGGTGCATGTATCTGTTGAATCTGCGTCTGTACATTGATGATGTTGATGATTTTTTGACATGTCTATAATTCCTATTTTTTTGGGATAATTGGAACGTTCTTTTTTTAAGAAAATATGCTCATATGAAGATATGTTCAATTGAACATATAAGTGTTAGGGTCTAATTCAGATCATAATAATCAACCTGGTATCCCCTTTGTAATCAACCAAAAATATTAATGCTAGGTAAATTTAATTTCAATGTGCATGCCGGGATAGTCTAGTCAGGTAAGGCGTAGGATTCGAAATCCTATGAGCAATGCTCACCCTGGGTTCAAATCCCAGTCCCGGCGCTTAAATCAAATTTAGGTCAAATTTTTTTTTAATTTTTTTAAGTTATCCTGAAAATAGTTTTATGGAATTAATTATAGCAATATTAATATACAATGGATAAATAATACACATATTCTTGTAATTACTGAAAAAATACAGCACCAAACTCAAAAGTCCAATAATTAGAAACAGATAATAATATAATAACCCATTAAAACGTGTTTGAGTGGTTGATAATTGATATTGGTTTCAGATAGGATGGATCGAATAACCTTTTTAGACAATGCCCATCAGGGAAAAAACAACTGGTGGAGATATCTCCTGACCAGTGCTGCTACCTGGATGGGGCCCTTTATACTGTTTTTAATAATATTAATTCCATTTATCATCCTAAATCATCAGGGAATGGATATAGATCCGGATAAAGTAGTAAATACTATAAATCCCATAATTTTCATGATAATGCTCGGGGTTTATTACACCCTGTCTTTTGTGATTTTCTATATTTGCTCCCGTTTCATCCATCATAAAACAATTATAAGCATGATTAACACCGTTTCCCGTTTTAACTGGAGGCGAATGTTAAAGGGAGCTGGCCTCTGGTCCCTTATCATGGGTGTTTCCCTGGTGGTGGATGTGCTTATAAATCCTTCATCAGTCAAGCTATCATTAAATCTGTCATTTCTCACCCTGTTAATCCTGAGCCTAATCATCTTCTCCATACAGGCATCCTTTGAAGAAATCTTCTTCAGAGGATATCTCATGCAGGGAATAGGACTCTTAACCCGAAAACCATTCATACCCCTCTTTTTGACTTCAGCTATTTTTGCCATTGGACATTTCTGGAATGGTCAAAATGTTACCGCAGGGTTAGCAGCTGTTTTTAACATGTTCATTTTTGGAATGGTGATGGGTATCATCACTTTAGGAGAAAATAGCTTAGAAACAGCTATTGGTGCTCATATTGCCAATAACATCATGGTTACAAGCATGGTAGACGGTTTGGATATCGTCGGTGATTTGCCATCCATGTTAACCATGGGCGCGGGGCCATCTCTGGGCGTTCCCTACTTTATCCTGCCATTCATCCTTTTAATCATTATCTTCTGGAAAAAAAGCGATAAACTATCATTAATATTCAAAACACAGCATAAATTAAATGGATTTCACCAAGCCCCAACCGAAATCCAGTGTGTTAACTGTAAAGCTACCAATCCCAGAATTGCAGTTTACTGTGCCGAATGCGGAGAGAAAGTAGTCGCGGAGTATGCATCTACCCCCAGAAAGCTAGTGGCTTTCTTAATCGACATGGTTCTGTTAATGGTGATATCCGGAGTTGTACTGGTGGTGATGATTATTTTAATTTATTTAATACCCAAAACGGATTCATTCGGCCCAGAGTTAATTTTCCAAATCGGGATTATTCTCACCATCATCATAGGATTCTTCTACCTAGTTTTGATGGAAAGAAATGGGAAAACAATCGGTAAAATAGCTCTGGGATTGAGAGTTGTTGATGAATACACCCAAACGCCCATTAATTATCGCCAGAGCATTTTAAGGAACCTTTTATTAGTTGCAGATCTGATTCCGTTCATCATACCTGGTTTGTTAGGTATTATAGTTAGCGTGAAGTCTGATAAAAAGCAGAGAATTGGAGATATGGTTGCAGGAACTGTTGTAATCCAGGAACTGTCGTAATCAAAAAGGAGTATCCACAATTTAATTATCATTTCTAAAACTATCATGGAAAAATGACTTCAAAATTGATAAAAGTCCATAGAATATATGCAAATCCCACAATAGCCCCCAGTGGAAATGTTACAAACCATGTTAAACTAATCTTTGGGTTTTCAAACCGCAAACTAGTTGAAGTGGTCATTAAGTTCGCCCATATGAGCCAGAAACTGGTTAAAGCTAGAATATAGTACCCCCATCGAGGCATGATGAAAATAAGGATAATTCCCACAATGGTTGCCGGGCAAGCTAGAAATACATCAGCAAACGCCAGACCATAATGGGTTTTCTGCCCATGCCAATCATCCCGGGACCCATCAGGATTTTTTAGGGATTTACCTCCCAGCACCCTATATTGCCATACCCAGATAATCACTGCAAAAAAACCAATTAAGAGTAGGAGCACGTAAAGAGTCATCTGCGATATAAATGACAATTCTTGCATTAAACCACCCTATACTATAATATGTTGGGCAACTCTAATAAATTCAGATATTTCCTCATTTCGAATCATTTTTTTTATAATTACCCAATAGAAAATTATAAATATCAAATAATGAATACCATTCATTAATGAATTATATATATTAGTGAATTCTATTCACTTATATAAAGACCACAAATGAAAATTTAAATTAATGTTTAGGGGGGAAAATATGAATTATAAGTCAATTTCCATATTTATGGCATTTTTATTCATTTTTGGACTTTTAAGCTTTTCTTTTGCCACTTATGGAGATCAGGAAATCCCTACACTCCCTTCACCGCCAGGGGGACAGGATGGTGGTGGAAGTCCTGGAGGTGAAGGAGGGGGCCAAACCGGAGGCGGTAGTCCTGGGGGCAATGGAAACTCATCGGGAGGGGGAAATCAAACTACAACCATACAAACTGGAACCGTGTATGTTAACCAGAATTCCCAGGACATGGTGGTTGTTAAAAAGACTTCAAAAATTTCTACCAACACCACAACTCGAAACGAATCTCAATCCCCAAATGGAACTGTGATTCTTCCAGAAATCCGTCCAATCCCAGTTCCAGATCCAATCATTATTATTGTTCGTTGGGTGAAACCAGCAACCCCCGGACTTAGAGATCCCGATTGGCCTTATACCCAAAATCCAAATGGAACATTTATACCTGAACCAGGGTTTGTACATCTAAATGGAAATGCAACAACCACCAGCCAAGTAACCCCCGCTGGAACCGTGCCCCATCAAGTAACGGATTCAAACGGTGTAACTTATTACGCTTTCTGTTTGGAACCAGGTCAGAAAGCCCAAGTAGGAGAGACTTTAACCAGTTCAGATATTTCTCCAGCTGTGATCTATGATATAGTTGAAAAATCCAATCCTGATGATGGCAGCAATGCCTATAAAACCCAAATTAAGATATGGGCCATTTTAACAGGAGGAAACATCGACCCCAACAGTGGTGAAGCAAGTCTACTTAAGGAAGAAATGGGAATCTCGGATAGCCAATTCAAGGAGGACGTTAACACAGCTACTGCGGAGTTGAAAAGAGAATATGGGGTTAAAGATGGGCAAATGTCTCTGCTTCTTGACTATCGCGCCGTTAACATCTTTGGATATAACATGCTTGAGAATCTTTTCACCGGGATCAAACACTTAGTAGGATGGTATTCACCTTATAAACCACTTTCACAATCACTCTCATCATCTCAAAATGATATGATTATTAATCAACAGTCTACACCTTCAAACACACAGCCCACCAATACTCAAACCAGCACTCCGACTCCTGTACAACCTGGCCCTAATCAACAAGTATGTACAAAATGTGGAGGTTCTGGACAGATAACTGAACCGTATAGCTATGTAGAATGGGTTGCTTGCAGTAGATGTGGTGGTTCTGGCCAGATCTATGATCAAATTGAGAGCATATACATTACTTGTCCAACTTGTCATGGATCAAAGGGATCTCTAGTGCAGAAAACCGGAACAAAATCAGTCACTTGCCCTGTTTGTGGAGGTAAAGGTGTTGTATAAAAACCATTTCCCCTATTTTTCCTTTTTAAAATCAGGATAAAGTTAGAAAGATTAAGGAGGTTTTAGATGTTTAAGCCAAAAGCGATTCTAATTGGAACTTTAATAACGATAGTGCTGGTTTTCATATTTGAACTTATCCTCGGACCATTGGGAGGATTCTTAGGACTGTTTTTAGGAGGTTTAGTGAGTCTCTACCTCATGGAAGTAGATTACAAGGATGGAATCATTCATGGAGCTATTATGGGAGTTTTGACAGGAGTGGTGTTTGACATCCTTATAATTCTTGTTGCCTCCCTCAATGGAATATCCTTAGGACTATACTTAGCTGGTGGTGGAATTCTTACCTTACTGGTTGCTCTAATCGTTTACGCAGTTCTGACTGGAATTGGAGCTGCAACCGGGATCTATCTAAGAGGTATGCTAAAAAATCATAGTAAAATTGGATTAAGGGGGTAAAAAATGTTTTGCACTGAATGTGGGGAAGAGTACGTGGAAGTAGTAAACTTCTGTTCTAAATGTGGTGCGGATTTAACTCTCTACCCCGATACAAATCCTGATTTGAACCCTTCAGGGTCTTTAGATGTAGTTCAATCATCTGTAAAGAAAAATTCAATAAATCTACCGGAAATTAGTAAGGAAGATTCAATTAGGGATGATAAGCCCATGATTGGTCACACCCCCGGTGGAAATGAATCAGCACCAGAAAATCCAGGAAATTCATGGGAGGATGAAAAAGAACACATGGAATGTGTCATTTCTCAACTGGAATATGAGAATCAGAAATTGAGGGAAGAAAAGGAAAAATTAACAAAACCGCGATCGAGAGGGACAAACCCACCTAAAAAATCAGGGCTGCCCCGCCCACAAATTAAATCATCGGAAAGCATGTGGAACAAATTTAAAAAATGGTACAACGAGTAAGTAGACGAGTTAAGGTGAAAATATAGGGTGGGATTTTAGTGAAAAATAAAATAAAATATGGGGGTTGCTTCTCTTTGTAGTTTTAGTGGTTTTTATTGGTTTGATATCCTTAAAATCATCTGAAATTAATTCTTTGCCTATTAATCATCGATTATGCGAATCCAGGTTCTTGGTAATGATGGAGATGCAAGTAAAGGTATGAAATTAAGTCAGAATCATGCCTTTGAATCCCATTAATATTATGGAATAATGTTTTTAATCTAAAGGAGGTGAAATGAAATGAAAAACGGTCATAAACTTATTATTGGTATAGTGGTTTTATTATTAGTTATATTTTTAGCCTTCCAAGCATCAGGTTATATGACTTCATCCAATAATTCTACAAATAACACTACACAGAGCAGTGAAAATGGCACAAACAGTCAAGTGAGTCAAAAAACTGCTACCAACACCCAGAAAACAGATCAAATTTCTCAGCAACAAAACAATCCCACTCCAGAAGAAAAAGGTGCTATTTGCTCGATTTGCAATGGTAAAGGTTACTATAATTGCCCTATTTGCCATGGAACAGGAATAGATCCTCAAACAGGTCAGAAATGTGCGGGTGGGCAGCCAGGTTGTAACGGAGGTATAGTACACTGTTATAACTGTAATGGTGATGGTAGGATGGATCCAGGAGACGGGACTATGATGTAATAATCCATTCCCATATCCTTTTTTAATTGCTTAAATTGTCCCGGAGGAGAAAATGAAAAATAAAGATTGGATCATCATAGCACTCATTGTGATAATCTTGATATTGGGAATAGGGCTGGTCTGGACCATTCAGACCCCGAGGAATGCCACTTCTAACAACACCACCCCCAACCCAACATCTTCCAGTAATTCAGGAAATGTTCAAAAAACACCAACAAGTACCTCCACTCAGGTAACAAACACCCAACAAACCAATACTCAAACTGAAACTCAAAGTGAATATGTAACTTTAACCTGCGCGGTCTGTGAAAAGCAGTTTCAGAGTCCGAGGAACGGCCCTCAATTAAAAATCTGTGATGGGTGTGTTAACACCCCTGAAGGCCAAAAACTCCTTCAAGAAGCAGGTTATTAAAATTGCGTTATGTTACTCCAGAGATTATTATGGCTTTCAAATGCAATGGGGAACTATTCAAGTATTATTAAAGAAATTAGAAGTTTTAATGACATCATTAGTTATCATGAAGCAAATGTTAGCTCTGTTTTAGGGTATGCGACTTAGAGGAGGTTAACAGAAAGGAGATGTTAAAACATGAAAAATAAGCAAAAATTGATTTTAGGAGCGATTGCAGCCATAGTGCTGGTTGGATTAATTGGAGCGTTTGTTTTATTTCAACCAACTGGAATAGCATTGAATGTTTCGAACAATTCCTCAGAACAGGGGGCTTCAAGCCAGGGAATTGGAAGTCAAGGTAGCGGTAGTCAAAGTGGAAGTCAGGGAATTGGAAATTCAGAGGGTAACTCCGGTTCACCAGGAACCAAATATGTAGATTGTCCAACATGTACGGATGGAACTGTTACAGAAAAACGCTTGACTACTTGCAGTTACTGTGGTGGTACGGGGTTAGATCCAAAATCACTTGCAGGATCCGGGGTAAAATGTAGTAACTGTGGAGGTACAAAAGTTACTCCACCATTAAAAGAATATAAAGTTACTTGCCCCACTTGTAATGGTGCAAAACAGGTCCCCGCATAATAGAATAAAGGAATTCAGTTTAAAAACAAAGAATCCCCATATACAAGAGTTTCCCCATACAGCTAATGAAATGGCACATATGTTTGCTGACGATTATCAGCAAGGTATAGATGAAGGCACAATTCATAGAGATTTAAATCCTGTATCTGCAGCCATATTGAGCCGCATGAGCTTGTAAACTACCTAAGAACAGAAAATACTTCTCTAACTTAACTATATAAGTCAAAAACACCATCAGAACGTATATTGGGATCGGATAAACAGATCCACCCATATAAAACCATCTTTCGAAGAAGAAATGACGTGTCACTGAAAAACATAAATCAGAAGAAGAAATCACAGAATAAATTAAAACAATGTTATTTTCATGAAAAATACTATCTTCCATTTTAATTAAGGAAAAAGTTGTAAAAGGAGGTGAAAAGATTAAAAAACAACAAATAATGGTGTTATTAACAGTACTTTTCAGTTTAGTCTTTTGCGGTGCCGTAGCAGCAGCAGATGGTCAATGGAAAATGGAAACAGTGGATAATAATCTTGGAGGCATGACCTCACTCGATAACTCAATAGCAGTGGATAATCTCGGTAATCCACACATCAGCTATTATGATAGCAACACCGAAGATTTAAAATATGCTTCAAAGACAGGAGATAATCCCTGGCAAACTGAAACTGTGGATACTGCTGGAAATGTAGGATTAGATACTTCTTTAGCTTTAGATGGATCTAATAACCCACACATCAGCTATTATGATAAGACTAATAATTTAGTGAAATATGCCTATAAAATCGACAACAACCCCTGGCAAATCGAAAACGTAGACACGGCATTAACTTATCACACATCCTTGGCTTTAGACAATCACGGCAATCCACACATCAGTTATCATGACCAGACAACTAATTTAGTGAAATATGCCTACAAAATCTACAACAATCCATGGCAAATCGAAAACGTAGAAACAGTTGCTACGGGTTATACTTCGCTGGCTTTAGACGCCCAAAGTAATCCACATATCAGCTATTTTGATAATACAAATAATATAGTGAAATATGCATATCATATCGGCGGTTCACCCTGGGAAATCGAAAACGTAGCTGTGAACATTGGAACTTGGGAAAACAGCGCTATAGCTGTGGACGGTTGGGGGAATCCCCATATAGCTTACACCAGTGCCAGTGGTCTAATTCACACTGCCTGGAATGGTGTATCATGGGATAAAACTACAGTAGATCCAACTCATGGAGGATTTGTATATGACCTAGCATTTGATGCTTCGGGAAATCCACATATCTACTATGAAGACGTGTTTAGTGGTGGTAATGATAATATCCAGAAGTACGCCAGTTTTATGGCTGCGGGCTGGAATATACAAGAAGTGAAACGGCTTGCAAAAGGTATGGGAGTATTATCTTCCATGGCATTGGATAATTCAGGGAATCCTCACATCAGTTACATCTATTACGGCACATTAGTTTACGTGCATTTTTCACCTAGCACGGACCTCTCAGACCCATCAAGTAGTTCAAGTAGTTCAGCATTGGTAAAAGCAGCATCCACAAGCAAAGAAACAAACAGTGCTGTGGGAATGCAGGAAACAGGAACATCAATTTTAGGACTATTATTGGCAAGTTTGATGCTCTTAGGAGGGTTAATAACATCAAAAAAATAGTTTTTCACCCCATTTTTTTATTTTTTGGGAGAATCTATAAGATACTGTAGAACTGATCATATTTGAACATGAAACATTATGATCATCAGAAAAATACAATAAACATCACAGACTTTAGTTATACTATGATCTCGCGAATGGAACGTAAGAAGGCGCAAAATAAGAGATTAATACTAGATGCCACGGAAAAATTAATTGCAGAAAAAGGAATAGGGCAACTTACCATGAATAAAGTGGCAGAAGAAGTAGATTTTGCCATTGGAACTATTTATCTTTACTTCAATACCAAGGAAAGTTTGTTTGCTGCAATTTATGCCCGTATAAATAAAGAGATTAACCAGGCCATAAAAAATAAAATGGACCTATATCAAACCGGTTCTGAGAAGGTAGTTGCCACCGGAACAGCGCTAATGGAATTTACTATTTCTAATCCTCAAAAATGGAAAGTAGGAATTGAATTATATCATGAACAGTTTGAAGATGCCCAAGATCCCAATGTGCAATATCTCCTCCAAGCTGTTAATGAAATGATTCACATGCTAGCTGACGCTTACCAGCAAGGTATAGATGAGGGTTCAATTCATGCAGATTTAGATCCTGTATCTGCAGCCATATTTAGCCGAATGGCTTTTATAAATGCATTTGCCCTAAACTCAGAGCAGAAGATGCTTCTCGAACTCAATAAAATTAGTCCAAAACGCTATCATAGCTTTGCTTGGAATTTGATAAACAGATCGACCCATATAAAACCATCTTTAAGAGAAGAAAGTGATATGCCACTGGAAGATCACAGATCAGAAGAGGATATAAGAAAGGAAATTAAAACAATGATTGACTCCCTGGGATTGCCAGCTGAAGACGCCATGCAAATCAGGGATGCTTGGTTAATGTTAACTCAGATCATGATGGGAGGTGTTGAACATGAACCCATAGAAAACACCCCAAATCGTGTTACAGAAAATGTAACTTTGTGCCCAGCATTCAATTCGTTTAAAGAAACAGGTACCTCTCCTGATAAAAATATAATGGAAGGTTGTCCAAGATATTGTACTATTTTAGTCGAAACTCTGAACCCCCAATATATCCCACGATTCAAAAAAAAGTTGTGTGCAGGTGATGCTTACTGTGAAATTGTTATTGAGTTAAAAGATGATTTAAGTTGATTTTTCACTATTCCATGATCGTTACTTCTATTTTTCCATCCTCAAAAACCTGGAATTAATCGCCACAATTATGGTACTGGCAGACATCAACACTGCCCCCATGGCAGGGGTTAAAATAATCCCATAAGCCGATAAAACCCCGGCGGCTAGGGGTATGGCAAATATGTTGTAGCCTGCTCCCCAGGCCAGGTTCTCAACCATTTTCCGGTAGGTAGAACGAGCCAACTTGATTATGTAAAGGGCGTCCAGAGGGTTACTTCGAACCAGGATTATGTCCGCTGTTTCTATGGCCACATCAGTCCCGGCCCCAATGGCAATTCCCACATCTGCCTGAGCAAGGGCAGGGGCATCGTTGATACCATCACCAGTCATGGCCACGACCAGTCCCTTTTCTTGTATTTCCTTTACTTTTCGGGCCTTATCCTGAGGGAGGACCTCGGCAAAATACTGATCCAGACCCACTTCCTGGGACACCCATTCTGCCACTTCCTTCTTATCTCCGGTTATCATGAGGCACTTAATACCCATTTCCTTAAACCTGGCCACAGTTTCCCTGGACTCAGGACGGACAATGTCAGCCAGGGCAATGGCACCCCTCACTTTACCATCAATAATAACAAAAACCGTGCTTTTTCCCTGAGATAACAACTCATCAACTCTCTCATCATCAAATCCAAGGCCCAATTCTTTTAAATACCCCGAACTTGCTACTTCAACTTTTCTTTCCCCAACCAGACCTTTAACACCTTTTCCAGGAGTTGATCTGAAATTATCCACCGGAAGATGATCCGTCACCTCAGCTACCACCCCCTTGGCAATGGGATGCTCGGAATATACCTCCAATGATGCGGCATATTTTAAGATTTCTCCAGAGTCAAATTTATCATCCAATGGAATGATATCAGTTACTCCAAACTCTCCTTTGGTTAAGGTACCAGTTTTGTCAAAAATAATGGCATTTATGTTCCGTGCTTTCTCAAAAGAAGTTCTATTTCTTATTAATAGACCGTTGCTAGCTGATAGTGCTGTTGAAACAGCTACAACCAGAGGGATGGCCAGTCCCAGTGCATGTGGACATGTAGTAACCATCACCGTCACCGCCCGCTCGAGAGAAAAGGCCAAATCCTGTGCAGTGACTATCATCCAGACCACCAGAGTTATGAAACCCCCAGTAAGGGCTATAATTGTCAGATACATGGCGAAACGGTCCGCCAAGTTCTGTGTTTTGGATTGGCTAGCCTGGGCTTCTTCTACTAAATTTATCACCTGTGATAAAAAAGAATCCTTACCTGTTTTCCGGATTTCTACTTGGATGGAGCCATCCCCATTTATTGATCCAGCTATAACCTCACTTGCAATCTTTTTATACACCGGTTCCGACTCCCCAGTGAGCATGGATTCATCAATGTTAGTTTCACCATGCGTAATCTGCCCATCAGCAGGAACTTTCTCCCCCGGTTTAACCAGCACCTGATCTCCCACTACCAATTCTTCAAGTGGAACCTCCATGGTTTCCCCATCATGCATTATTTTATGGGCAGATGAAGGTAAGAGTTTTACCAGTTCTTCCAGGGCTCTTGAGGCACCCATGACTGATCGCATCTCCAGCCAGTGCCCCAGAAGCATGATATCAATCAGGGTGACCAGTTCCAGGAAGAATATCTCACCTTTAAGTCCGAAAACCACTGCACTGCTGTAAATATAGGCAGTGGTTATGGCTACCGCCACCAAGGTCATCATTCCAGGCATTCTTGACTTTGACTCATTGTAGATTCCCTTAAAGAAAGGATAGCCACCGTAAAAGAATATGATGGATGACAAAATGAAAAGGATGTAAATATCACCAGTAAACGCCAAATATTGACTGATACCTAAAAAATGCTGTATGTGTGACGTTAGAACGATTACAGGGATTGTTAAAATTAAACAAATCCAAAAACGCCGCTTGTACTCGGCGATCATATGGTGGTGGTCATGACCGTCGGGTTTCTTTTTCATCTTGCCCATTTCATGGTCCTGATGGGAATGTTCCATTCTAATACCTCCAAAAATCCCCTTAATAATCAGTGATTATTATTATGTGGATACTGATTAAAACAACTTTGAGATATTTTACTAATCAACTGGAAGAAAATTTAATCTTCAAAAAAGTTTATATACTAGTTCCTACTCTTTAGGTAATATATTACCTAAATATGTAATATATTACCTATTGGGGTTGGAAGAAAATGAACAAAAAAATAATATATACAAACTCAATTGCAGTTGCCATTCTGGCATTAATAGCAACCTTAGCTGGATTATTTTGGAAAGGACTTTATCAACATGACACAATTTCTGGCACAGCTCAAATGATGGGCCAGGATTTAGTTACACTGGTAATCTGTATTCCACTGTTAATTGGTACATTATATTTAATCAGAAAAGATTCACTCCGAGGACACTTGATTTGGGTGGGGATCATATTTTACTTCCTGTATTCCTACGCGTCAATGGCTTTCCTTACATCCTATAATCAACTATTCCTGGTTTATGTGGCCATATTTTCCATATCGCTGTATACGCTCCTGGGAGAACTATTATCTCTAGACACGAAAAGTATCAAGAAAAGTTTCTCCCCAGGAGTTATCCATAAAATTGCCGCAGCATTCCTGGTAATTATTGGGTTAATGCTTGCTGGAATGTGGCTTAAAATGATTATTGATTCATTATTAACTGGTATTGCGCCATCTGCACTGGAAACTTACACTACGCTGGTAATTCAAGCATTAGATTTAGGAGTTGTTGTTCCTGCGGCAGTAATTACCGGAGTACTTCTATTTAAAGGCAAAGAATGGGGATATGCACTTGCTTCCATATTCTTGATAAAAGTATCACTACTGGGAACTGCAATACTTTCCATGATCTATTTCATGGCACAAAATGGTGTGAATATTGAATTAGGACAGGCTATGTTCTTTATAATTGTCACGGTTCTGGGAATAATAATTTCAGTAGCTTTTTACTCTCAGATAAAAGGCTCCGTGAATGGAAATAAATATGTTGAAGTCCATAAAGGTGATATAGAAACCATACGGGTAAAATAATGAAGGATTCAAATGAAATTAAGGAAGAATACAGTTCGGAAAGGTTGGAGATGGAAAAATACATCTTAATAGTCTTATTCCTTGTTCAGCAAAGATGGGGATATGTAATCAACAAAGATCTTGCCGATGACCAAATAACCACTAAACAATGGCTAATGATGATCGTGATGGTCAATGCCTTCCAAAATCCCCCTTCCATGCAAGAAGTGGCTGATGCCATGAGCACCACCCACCAGAACGTCAAACAACTGGCCACCCGTTTGGAAGCTAGGGGATTTTTGAAAATAGAACGATACCCTGAGAATAAACGTATCAACCGTTTAAAGATCACAGCCGAATGTTTTGAATTCTGGAATAAGAGAACCCCAGAAGATGCTGAATCCATAGTCTCATTATTCAATGGACTGGAAGATATTGATATAAAAAATTTATTTGAAATAATGGGTAAACTGGAAAAAACATCCAGTGAATTGTACAGGGAAGCTAAAAAATAAGGAGTTGATGTTCATGAAAGCATTAGTTGTATATGGAAGTCGATACGGCACCGCCGCTGAAATAGCTGAAGAAATAGCCCGTGTTATTAAGGAAGAAGGAGTTGAAGTTGACCGGGTCGATATCCGAAGGATTAAGGATTGTGATGTAACCCTCTATGACCTGGTGATAGTGGGAAGTGGGATAAAAATGGGTAAATGGACCAAAGGATCCCTTAAATTCCTTCAAAACAATAAATCCACCCTAGCGAAGAAAAAAGTTGCCCTATTTGTCAGTTGTGGTGCTGCCAATGAAGAAGATAGTCGGGCCGAAGGCCAGGAGAAATATCTGGACGAAGTGGCCGCCAAGAACCTGGTAAACCAACCAGTGGCAACCGGACTTTTTGGTAGTGTTTATGATCCTAATGCCAAACATGGAATCGTTTTTAACTTCACCCAGAGATTTATTAAAAAAGATTTGGAAAAAAAAGGATTAGATCCAACTAAACGCCATGATTACCGTGACTGGGATGGTATACGTAGCTGGTCGCGTGGTCTGGTAGATCTATTAAAAAATGAAAGATAATAAACTTTACTTAACTTAATTAATAACATAAGATGGTTATAATCCTAAAATGCGTTGAATAAGTTAATTAACATGGAAATTAAGTATTGAATAGGTGATAAATATGAAATTAAACATTAATTGGAAGTTGTTTTTGATTCTTTTTGTTGCAAGTATTATTGCCAGTCTACTGGTCCTTCCTTATGCCCTGGCCCTTAGCCCGGCATTAGCCAGTGTTTTCACCCCGGTTGTTTTAATTGCACAATTAATCCAAAGCATAATTCTGTTTGCAATTGCCATCCTGGTTGGTTTAACCCTATATAAACGTGTTGGGTTCAAAATGCCAATATTGGAGGGTTGGCTCGAAGGGAGAGAAGTAGGAAACTATCTGAAATCTATTTTAGGTATTTCTGTAGGATTAGGGGTTCTTGCAGGTATCTTAATCATTCTATTTAGCTTTCTATTCACATCTGCATCCAGTGTTCTTCAGGGTGCAGAGTTAACAGTACCACTTTGGAAGAGCTTCTTAGCATCTTTCTATGGTGGAATTGGTGAAGAAATACTATTTAGACTATTTGTGATGACGGTTATAGTCTGGATATTCTATAAAATTAAAAAAACCCCAGAGGGGAAGCCCACCACCATCGGAATCTCCTTAGCCATTATAATAACTGCAATTCTCTTTGGAATTGGACATCTACCTATAACTGGCTCAATAATAGCCATCACACCATTGGTAATTGTCAGAGCCATAGTACTAAATGGAATTGGGGCCATAATATTTGGTTGGCTTTACTGGAAAAAAGGATTGGAATCAGCCATGATCAGCCACTTCTCCGCAGATATAGTGTTGCATGTTCTGTTCCCTCTGATACTTTCTTCATTCATCTTGTGAAAATGTCAGGCAGATTTAAGTTTATAAACTAAGTTTATAAACTTAAAAAAAGTTTATAATGTTGATCTAGCGTTTTATAAACCATCTGATCTGCGCATAAAGAAGAATAAACGAGTAAGGACAGATGTTAAACAGATTAATATTAAAAGAATAAGTAAAACTTGCCGTAAAACTATTTCAGGGAATATGAGGGAGATAAATATCATTAACATAAGATAAGCTCCCAGATATTTGCCCAGTGGATCGTAAACTGGTTTTTCAAGGCCTGATGTAGCCACGAAAAGCAAAAACATGGCGATGATCAAGACCAGGATCAGGGGATCATACCATCCTTTGATAATATAGGCCAAGAAACAAATTACAATAAGGGCAAAATCCGCAGTCACATCAAGATATGCTCCTTTATTTGATGATGTGCCCATTTTTCTAGCCACATAACCATCTAATACATCTGTAATACCTGATAAAATTAGTATAAAGAGTGATACTAGAAATAAATCATTTAAAAAGGCATAAAAAAAGAGAGGGGCAGCTATGAATCGGATGGATGTTAATCCATCGGGGATGTGGGATTTATATGACATTTTATAGGCCCTCCAAATAGAAATAAAAGAGATGAATAGGTCATTAGTTTCTACTCAAATTTTTTTAACCATTGACTGATATCTTCTATTACTTCTTCACTAACATGACCCTCAACTCCATATTCCTGTGGAGTTGATTTACCCTTCCCTTCAATAAATAGATGGTTTAAGCTGGGAAAAATATGGAAAGAAACATTTTTTCGAGATTTAAGCTCGTCTTCCCATACTTGGAAGTCTTGGGTGGGTGAAACCTGATAATCACGTCCTCCTTGCAAAATCAACATAGGCAAGGACAGGTTTTTCAGGATTTCTTTAGTCGGATGACTGCGTAAATCCAGGAAATATGTAGCTGAGATCCCTAAAGGTAGTTCTTTTGATGGAACTCCCTCAGAAAGTTCGGGGTCCTTCACACGGGCTACTTTAACTTTCAAAGATTCTAATGTGGCCTTCTGTTCATCGGTCATAGATCCAGCAAGACTGTAAAGGTAGGTGAATTGTTCTAAAATAGTATCTTCCAGTGGGCGGATAGTCCCGGCCATGATAATCAGTCCCGCCAGATCCGTATCCTGCTCTCCGATACGAGGGGCAACAGACGCACCTAAACTGTGACCCAACACAAAAACACGGCTCGAATCGATTTCAGGTGTCTCGCGCATTAAGTTAACTGCTAGTAGTGCATCTTCAATGACTTCTTCCTTGACTGTCATCTTGGAAACAATGTCTTCTGTGAACTCTGAAGCATGTTTAAGGGTTCGTTTATCATATCTTAGCACTCCAATTCCTTTTGAAGCCAGACCCCATACCAGATCACGGAATATCTTGTTGGGGCCAATAGTTTCATCCCGATCATTGGGGCCTGAACCATGAACCAGCACCACACCTGGAAAAGGTTCAGTATTATCAGAAGAATTATTTGGGATTGTAAGAGTACCTGGCACTGCCCATTTACCCTTCCCAATAGTCACTTCAACCTCTCTGAAAGTAGAAGTATCCACATATGCGGGTGGATGGTACTCAGTTTTTGAGGGTATTAAACTCAATCCACTGATTTGGCCCTGACTATTAAACACCAATTGTACATCAATGGCAGCCAATTCAAACTGACATCTGACACTAACAATCCGATGGCCTTCCATTTCAGCAGTTTGCAACACACCCATCTGAATTAAATCACCTGCGGGTAGAGTTAGACGTTGCCATGACTTCTTTAACTCAGATTCAGGAAAAGCAGTTTTCATCTGGTCATCAAACTGGCTGGCTGCCCTGTCATAATTTTTCTGTAACAGTTGAGAGACAAATCTCTCTGCTAATGCCTTTAGATTCTCGAAATTTAAAGAACTCATAAAAATCACGGTTTTATTTAAGATTCTCATTGTAAATTATTATATCGGATATAAATAAGTGGACACAACCCATACATCTTCAGGAATCTTCGGTTGGCTTCCATCCCACTCATGTTTTTTGTATATGCCAATTTTGGACATGTATTCAAAATAACCGTACAATATTGAAGTTCCAGGAGGGGTTATGGAATAATTAGGGTTATGAAATAATTCCTGTTCATATGTATATCTGTGTCGGAGTATTAATTTTGATCAACATAATCAGGTTTGATCAACATAATCTGGCAAAATTAAAATAGAATAAACAATTGCAGGTATCCATATTAAAAATATCAACAGTAAGATTAGTGGGGAATGTGACGAAAATGGGAAACAATCAAAAATGGTATTATGATGAAAAACAGGCAGGAGTGGATTATTTAGATCCAGAAATAGCCCGAGAATATGATAAAGAACATCAAAAATTTAGAAACTTCGAGGATGAAACAGAGGCCATTGTTCAGACATTAGGAATTACACCAGATGATACTGTACTGGATTTCGGTTGTGGAACTGGTGGAATTGCATTAAATCTTACAAAAAATTGTAAGAAAGTCATTGGTGTGGATATTTCAAGAGAAATGCTCGATATTCTCGAAGAAAAAGCTAAAAATGAGGAAATTACCAATATTGAAACTCATTGCGCAGGATTTTTAACTTACAATCATGGTAAGTCCCATAAAGTAGATAAAATCGTTTCCATGGTTGCACTTCATCACCTCCCTGATTTCTGGAAATCAGTGGCACTCCTTAAAATGGCAGAAATTCTAAAAACAGGTGGAAAGCTCTATCTTTTCGATGTTGTGTTCACCTTTAATAGTCAGGATTATCAAAAGGCCCTTGGAAAGATGATACAAGAAATGAGGGATACTGCGGGTGATTCCATGGCGGATGAAATTGAAGTTCATATCCGTGATGAATTCAGTACCTATGACTGGATAATGGAAGGTTTGCTGGTGAAAGCGGGATTTTCAATTGATTCTGTGGAAGTTAAAGCAGATAATTTAAGGGGCTATGTCTGTTCTAAATTGTGATATTATCATGTTAATTTAGATTAATGATTAGAGAGGGTGTATTATATGAAAAAGAGTCTCGGAGCAAAAAATTTAGGTTTCCAGTGGGATCCTACAATGACAAAGGTAAGCCCAATGTGATGAATGCCGCTGCAGGAGGGATATGCTGTCTGACCCCACCATGCATCTATGTGTCCCTCCGTGAAGCCACATGCACCTACCACAATATCATGAAAAGAAATGCCTTCACTGTGTCCATCCCTTCTGATAAATACATGGAAGAAGCTGATTATTTTGGACTGGCCACTGGGAAAAAAGTGGATAAATTTGAAGTTTCAGGACTCACACCAGTACAAAGTGAATTAGTAGATGCACCATACATTTTGGAGTTTCCAGTGGTTATATCCTGTCAGTTGAAAGAAACAATTTTTCTGGGGTCTCATACCATGTTCATAGGCGAAGTAGTGGATTTGAAGGCTGATGAAGAAGTATTGTCTACCATAAATGTGAAAGAAGGTCAAGAATTGACTAGAATAAACATTGAAAAAGTATCACCATTGATTTACGATTTATCCCTTCGAGGTTATTATAAACTAGGTGAGAAAGTTGGTGAAGGATTTAAGGATGGTTTAAAATTATTTAAGTAAAAAAAGTAGTTTTCTGGGTTTTAGGACAATAACCCCGATAATTATTGAAATTAGAGGAGTAGATAAACTCGTTCTTAATCCAGTTAAGGGTATCAATGGATTATAAAGTACGGTGTGAAGAAATTAGATGGTAATAAAAACAAAAAAGATTTAATAATGCCATAAGGGATTGGCAAATGAGCTATTCCTTTAAGGAATTTAAAAATTACCAGGAATGTTATGAAATGCTTATATTTTCAGGATAATAAATGGAATTGGATTTGTACAATTACAGTCTGGTGGTGGCTGCTTTTAAAAACTATGACCTGAATAAAAATTAAAATTGTCTGTATTGGTGTATTTCATTGTTAAATAATGAAATTACTTTTCAGTTGCTCACCAAAACTAGATAATTCTAAATGTCTAAATTAATGACATTGAAAAGTAATTCAAAAGAGAGTGATTGACAATGGAAATCGAAATAAAAACTATCCCCCTGTATCAGGTGGCATTTATCCTAAAAAATGGGAGTTACGGGCAGATCCCAGAAACTCTGGGAAAAGTAGTAGAATGGTTAATGTCTAAAAAAGTTGAAATACAAATGCCAGTCTATGGATTGTACTACAACAGTCCCATGGAAGTATCTGAAAAAGACCTAAAATGGGAAGTGGGAGCTGCATTCATTGGAGATCTGGAAGGAGAGGAGGATATACAGATTAAAGAAATCCCAGAGCATGAAGCAGTTTCCACCATATTCAAAGGACCTTACGGTGAGGCCGCATCAGTTTACATGGCCTTAATTGAACATGCTCAGAATGAGGGATACCAGATTGCAGGTCCGCCCCTGGAAAGTTATCTGAACAGCCCCGATGAGGTTCCTGAAAGTGAACTATTAACTGAAATCCAGTTTCCAGTGATGAAAAAATAATTTCCAAATATGCAAAAAATTAAAAAACATAGAATAAAAAAAATCTTCTAATTAGAACAGTAGGTAGTGTTTGGTTACTGGATAAGCTTTTTTATGAGTGGATTGGCCAGGTACACCAGGTTAGCCCAGGCAAAGAAATAATAAGACAAGCCAAGGGCCACTATGGCCAATACCGGGAAAATCATAGTGGTTCTGGTTATTAGCTTCGCTGATGATTCATCCAGATCTTCATCAACTAATCCTTTTCGGACTGCATAAATCCAGTTCACACAATATAAAACACCTGCGAAAAACAGGTTCAACTGGAATATCACACTGGCTGTGAAATAACTACCAAATTCTCCTATTATCTCGGTGGAAAAGGGTACCATTGCTATAAAAAGTAACCAGAAAACATTTATGGTGATCAAAGTAGTGTTGGAACGTTTAATGAAGAAAAACTGCTGATGATTCACCCTCCAGAATCCAGCCAGTATCCAGAAACTCAGGGCATAACTTAACAGTTTAGGCCATAAATCCCATAGTTGCTGTTGGAATGCAGCTTCAGTTAAGGCAGAAGATACATCAGGCACTCCAATACTTAAAACCAAAAGGGTCATGGCAATGGCAAATACACCATCCACCAATGTTTCAATACGACTGGTAGTCACCCAGTTATTTATTGAATTAGAATTTGTCATTAGAATATGGTTTCCCCATTAAGATATAAAATTATCGGGGATTATTTGGCAATATACATCTAACTCCAATATCATCTCATTGAGTGTTCATTTAACACCATTATCTTACCAAAATTTACATTCAAAGTTTTATGAGATCGGGAAAAGTCCATCAATAAAATAGTTAACAAATGGAAAACTAAGTTTACATTAAGGGTGTAAAACATGGAAGTAATAGAAAAAAGGATTGAAGAGGCCAAAGTGGCTTATATTCCATACAGTGGAAGTTATGATCGTATCCCTGATTACATACAAGAGGTAGGGCAGTGGGTTATGGGAAAAGAACTTAAAATGACTGGCCGAGTTTATGGAACCTACTACAACAGCCCGGAAGATGTGGCTGAGGAAGACTTGAGATATGAAATCGGTTTTTCATTTGCAGGAGATGCAGTACCCGAAGGCAAGATCGGTATTAAGGAAATCCCCGAGCACACGGTACTGTCAGCCATACACCAGGGCCCTTATACGGCAGTAGGGCCAGTTATACACTCCGTGGTAGATTATGCTGTTAAAAATGGCTACGACATTGTGGGACCAGTAACCGAAGTGTACCTCAACGATCCTGCAGAGGTTCCTGAAAGTGAACTTTTAACCGAAGTGCAGTTTCCAGTGATAAAAATGAAATAATTTATTCATTGAATCTTTTTTTAACCTTTTTTACATTGCACTTCCTATTTATAATCCCAAAGTCCCGAATAAATATTTTATGAGACCATCCGAGATATTTAGGGCTGCTTAAACTTCCCCTGATTTGTTAATATTTGGGTGTAATTTGGGCATAGCTATTTATTATTAGGATTGAATAAAATAGACTAGTTCTTACTTAATTCCAAAAGAATTAAAAGGACCACATCAAGAATCCGTATGACTCAAAAATGTGAATATAAATGTTATGCTGCTTAAAAGCTTACAAAACAAACAATTAACAATAATAATAAGAACAGTAATAAAAGTATATAATAATATTTAACTAATATTAAAACACCTGGCTCGTGTTTATCATTAAATAGAACCAGGAGGAACAATGCGTAACCTCGAAAAATTTAAAGAATATATTCCCCGAATGGGAGAACCTAATGTAAAAAGTGTTGCATTATTAATAGATGGACCTAACATGCTGCGAAAGGAATTCAACTTCGATCTGGACGTAGTACAGGAAATACTTGCAGATTATGGGAAAATAAGGGTGGGAAAAGTTTTCTTAAACCAGTATGCCTCAGATAAACTTATTGAAGCCATAGTTAACCAGGGCTTATCCCCCATCATCGTTGCAGGAGATATAGATGTTCAAATGGCAGTTGAAGCCTTTGAAGCCATACACAACCCCAATATAGATGTTGTGGCCTTGATGACCCGCAACACTGACTTTTTACCACTCATCAATATTGCAAAGGAAAATGGAAAAGAAACCATAGTGATTGGTGCGGAACCTGGTTTCAGCATCGCCCTCAAGAACTCTGCAGACAGCACCATAGTCCTGAAAAAACAACACCAACCCCATGGAGCAGTCTAAGGGAATTTATTCGTATTCTATTTTTTTAATTTATTGAAAAGTAAACTTCTCATTTTCCCTTAAAATGCCCATTTTTCTATTTTGAATAACCAATATACTCAAATAAGAAAATAATAGCTAATTTTTTTCTTCCATCTTTTTTATAACACGGAAGGACCAGATGTTTTCAAAGGATTATAAAAAAAATCCCCTCTTTTTAACACTGAATACAATCTGATTTCATTTTAAACCTTGAATTATCAGTTAAAAATGCCTAATAAGGTTAATCAATTTAATAATTGGTTCCTGCAAGCATCATGGGAATTATGGTTATTGCTGCTTGTCGGCAAATTTATATGGGATGTGAGGTCTATCTTTAAGTCCTGTCTAGAACTATTGTTGGTTAACCAGAACTAATAGACATTATAAAGCTAACTGCATAATTATTTAAAGATGGTAATTAGAATCTGTATGACATACACATTTGTTGAAAATACGAAATTTGTTGAAAATACGAAATTTTACGTCACTTGAGTATTGTTATACTTCTATTATATTGATATTGTTACTTTAAAGGGTGTTTAAAGATGTATGTGGTTGTAATGGGTGGTGGAAGAGTCGGACTGAACCTGGCATCTTTCTTAATTGCTGATGGTCATGATGTTACTCTAATTGAAAATGATGGAAATTTATGCACCAATGCTGCAGCTGAGCTGGATGCACTGGTGATCTGTGGTAACGGTACCGACACCAAAACCCTGGAAGAAGCTAATGTGTCCAGTGCAGATGTCTTTGTGGCGGCCACAGGAAACGATGAAGCCAACTTGCTTGCCTGTATCCTGGTGAGGGAATTTGAACTTCCCAAAATCATTGCCAGGGTAAGTGAACCCAGCCATGCCGAAGCATTCCGCAAGGTAGGTATTGACTCGGTTATCAGTCCTGAGATCACTGCAGCCAGTTATCTGGAAAAATTGATTATCCGACCTAAAATCGCCGACCTGGTGGTAATGGGAAAGGGTGATGCAGAATTACTAGATTTTAACTTGGAAAATGAGAAGGTAGTGGGCAAGAAAATAGGAGATATTAGTCCTACCGAAGACTTTATAATCGTTGCAGTTTATGAAAATGGAGATATAACCATTCCAAAATCAGATATAGTCTTAAAAAAGGGTATGAAGGTCTCTATACTGGTGAAAACCAAAGCTGCCCGTGAAGTCATGAAAAGATTCACCAAGTAAATTAGTTTCATTTAATTCCAATATATCAACAAATTTCATTTACGGATTCCATTCTTCTGTTTTTAGTCAGATTATTTTTATTATATTTCTAACTCCTATTATTAGTCAAATAGTTATGATTTAACTGAAGAAACACCTCTCGCATAAATTCATTAAGATTGTTTTATAAATATAATAAATGAATTTAAAGTGAAATTAGTTAGAAATAAATGGAACCAGTCGGGAATAAACATGATTTTAGTTACCGGGGCCACTGGACACATTGGAAACGTTCTGGTAAAGAAACTGACTTCAAGCCGAATGGCAGTTAGGGTGTTGATCCTCCCTGGAGATGATCTTAGACCACTGGCTGGTTTGGATGTGGAGATTGTTGAAGGGGATATAACTGATTTTAATTCAATTTCACCCTTATTTGAAGATGTGGATAGGGTATTCCATCTAGCTGGAATTATTTCCATAATGTCTGGACAGGATGAACTTCTCTACCGGGTTAATGTTATGGGAACCCGAAATGTAGTGGAAGCCTGCCTTAAAAATAATGTTGATCGTTTAATTTATACCAGTTCAGTTCATGCCCTGAAGGAACCTCCACATGGGACCCAAATTGATGAAACCTGTTTTTACGAGCCTGAATATTCCAGGGGAGGCTACGATCGTACCAAAGCCCAGGCATCGTTAGAAGTTCTTGAGGGTGTGAAAAAAGGTCTTGACTCGGTGATTGTCTGCCCCAGTGGAATAATAGGCCCCTGTGACTATAATGTATCCCAGATGGGTCAGTTAATCCTTAAGTACATGAATGGAAATATGAAAGCCTATATTGACGGGGCTTACGACTTCGTTGATGTGAGGGATGTGGCAGAGGGCCTGATCCTGGCCTGCAGGAGGGGTAAAGCTGGTGGAACTTACATCTTATCCGGAGAGAAGATCACGGTGCAGGAGCTCATGTTTACCCTGGAAGAGATTACAGGAGTAAAACGTCCCTGGCTCAAGGTACCCCACTGGATGGCTAATGCTGCAGGTAAAATAACTTCATTGTACTACCGGAACAGTAAAAGCAAACCACTCTTCACCAGTTATTCTACCGAGGTACTGGTAAGTAACTGTAATATAAATAATTTTAAAGCAAGAAAAGAGTTGGGATATGATCCACGCCCCATTAAAGAGTCCCTGAAAGATTCTGTGGAATGGTTCAAGAATAATTCCCATGTTTTTTAAGTGAATATTAAAATTTAGGAGTATTTTTCTAATTTACCATCCTATGCTTTCCATTTCTAATTTTTATCAAACTAATTCTATAATAATGATGAGAGGTATTTAACATTAAACTTCTTCATCCTGTTCTGCAATACAAAAGGGGCACAATGCCAGGGGATTGTCATCGTTGTTATCTTTCACCGGGCAAGTATACTTATCCCCCTCCTTTTTAACCGTGAACCCCCCGGGGAATAGTGTTCCCACCTGATGGATAGGTTCATCCTTTATAAATGTAGTGTATAAGGATATGATTGAATATATCTGGAGGATGGCGGGGTTCATCTCTTCCATGTCTTTTACCATTTTTTCCTGTACTTCAAGAATGTCAATGGCAGTATTCAGTTCCTCCACATCCACCTGGCCAGCATAATAAAGGTTATCATCTTTAACCTCTCGGATACGAATTAGAAATCCGATTTCGGCTTTTATATACTCAATCTTGTAATTAGTATGTATACATTCTGCTTCCTGTTGAATCTGAAGGCTGCACTGTTGAATATCATTAAGATTAAATTTTCTGGCATCTTCCCTAAGTACACATAAAAGCTGGTCTTTGGTGGTTTGACCCTGAATGCTCAAACTTTTCAATTTGTCTAACAAAATCGTGACCCTCTCGTTAAGATGATTATTATATAATTCAAGTTATTTAAGGAAAAAGGGCAATATAACCCTCTATTTTTCAACCCATCCCAGGGTTTTCATCAGCTGATCCCCCAGAAGTTCCTTCAATGAATTCAATTTTTCCTGATTTTCTGCCTTTAAGAACGGTTTGCACTGATCCAGGGTACTGTCTCCAGAGAGAATTTTCATTGAAAATGCCATGCAGGTGGCTGTTCCGCATTCTTCACAGTTGGTTTGGGGTAGGCAGTTATAAATGTTTAATGGCCCTATTTTTGACAGCTTTTCTGATAGATCTTCGCCTACATCTCCACTCTCACTTTCCAGGTAGCATTGGTTTATTTTTTCCATGAACTCTGTTATTATTTTTATTCCTTCTTCAGGGTCCCTGGTGTTCATCATCATGATTCTTCCAGAGGGGAAAAATGATATAACCCTTTCGTGTGTATTTAGTGTTAGGATTTTTTTGTGTGGAATGTAATTTACTTTTCCTGGGGGAAATTTACCTGAAAATATAGGCATTACCTGATCTAATGTTGAATCAAGCTGCATTGCCAGTTTAACCCTTCCTTCTTCTGCCATGCAGGGCATTATTTTAGTTATGGAAACACTTTTTACTAGAGCCCCGTCTTCGAAAATTTCGTATTTCAGTTCTTTCATTTCCATTTTATTTGCCTCTTAAATTTTTATTATATGTTCTTTTGATTTTGAAAGGTTGTAGAGAGTTTTACTATCAATAAGTTCTGCTATCTCTACCAGATCCTCATAGTTAATTCTTCTTTGGGTAAGAGAATCTAAATGGACAAATAGAGTCCCATTAGGGAATAATGAATATATTAATTCACTTACTGACGGATATCCAATTGTTTTTTCCGCTGACTGGTTTTTTAATGCAGCATAAACACCATCACCCATTAAAAGAACATCAGATTTATGCCCTTTATCTAAACTTGCTATTGTAATATAAATTCCACTTAAAGCGTTTTCATGTCCGTAAGGGGCTTTATCTATTATAACTAATGAGGATGACATGGTTAACTCCCTAAAATTACAACTTTGTTATTTTCATCCATCCATTCTGCAAGATCATAGACGCTGGTAATTTGAACCCCTTTTACGTAATGTGATTGGTCCAAGTATCCTCTTGCAGCTGCACAACGCACGCAGGCTTTAATTTCACAACCCTTTTCTATTAATTCTTCAATAATCCTGGAAGTTTTTGGAAAATCCCGGGGATTTTGATCTTTTCGGGGTATGTGCACACCATCCATGTATAAGAATATCTTCACCACATAACCTAAATTCAGGGCAGATTTTGCCATCTTATATCCAATATCTGCATATTGTGAAATGTAAGGACCATCCAACAACACAATAACCATTGTTTCTTCGTTAGACCTATTTTCATTCAGGGGTGTTGTCATCTTACTGACTCCGTTGGGTTGTTAAAAACTTACAACTTGGTTAAAATTCTCCATAACATCCTTTACCATGTCATCGTACTTTGAAAACACAATCAGACTGTCTTTTATTTGTTCTCCTTCAATTCCTCTTGCTTTAAGATCACTGCCAGACACATGGGCCTTTGAATATTTAAAAAGCTTTTCTAAATCAGGATTAGAATAACTTTTTCGGGCACAGTAAACTCCATTTCCAACTAAATAAATGGAGATTTGATCATTATTGATATATAATTTTGAAAAATCAATAAATGTTCTAAATCCCTGTTCTGAGGGGCTTTTCGTTAATATAAATCCGATATGCATGTTGAATCGCCATAATTGATTGTTCATTGTGATTGTTCATTGTGATTGTTCATTGTTTTTTCTAATGCAGATATTTGAAGGATAGTTATCAATCAATTTTTATCTATTTTTTGACTATGATCCCTTAAAATAACGTTTTTGGAAGATCAACGCAACATTCACCAGACTTATTAAGATAGGCACCTCGATTAAGGGACCTATTACTGTGGCAAATGCCACCCCGGATCCAATTCCAAAAACCGCTATAGCAACTGCTATGGCCAGTTCAAAGTTGTTACTGGCTGCTGTGAATGATATAGCTGTGGTTCGGGTGTAATCTGCTCCCAATTTGTATCCCAGGAAAAATGTGATGAAAAACATCACCACAAAATATACCAGTAGGGGTATGGCTATGATTACCACATCTAATGGTATCTGAACTATGTAATCTCCTTTTAAGCTGAACATCACCACTATGGTGAATAAAAGAGCTATCAGGGTTATGGGGCTTATTTTTGGTATGAATTTTTCATGGTACCACTCTTTTCCTTTAACTCTGATTAGGAAGAACCTGGTGAAGAATCCTGCTATGAATGGAATCCCTAAGTAAATGAAAACGCTTTGGGCTATCTCTAAAATACTCACATCAATCGTAGTTCCCTGGATTCCAAGTAATGGTGGGACTATGGTGATAAAGAACCATGCGTATACACTGTAAAAGAGGACTTGGAATATGCTGTTTAGAGCCACCAAACTGGCAGCATATTCATTGTTTCCCTGGGCAAGCTGATTCCAAACTAAGACCATGGCTATACAAGGAGCTATTCCAATTAGAATTAGTCCTACCATGTACTCAGGATATGCTGATAAAAATATTACAGCTAACGCGAACATCAATAAAGGGGCTACTATCCAGTTCTGGAACATGGCCAATCCTAAAACCTTCCAGTCCCGGAAGACCTTAGGTAATTCTTCATAGCGAACGCGGGCCAATGGAGGATACATCATAAGAATGAGGCCTATGGCAATGGGTATGCTCGTGGTTCCTACCTGAAACTGGTTCACTATACCTTTAAAAGCAGGCAAAAAAACTCCTATGGAAATTCCAAGTACCATGGCTAAAAAAATCCAAAGAGTTAAAAATCTATCCAGAAATCCAAGTTTAGGAGTATCACAGATTTGATCAGTGATTTGACTAGCAACATCGTCCTTCATTTGGCATCTCTCCAGATAATTCATTTATTTTCTAGGATATTCTCTAAAATGTCTGTAATTTCTAGGTTAGACAGACTATAGTGCACCCAAACACCTTCTTTTCGCCATTTCAAGAATCCTGCTTTTTTTAAGATGTTCAAGTGATGAGATATGGTCGGTTGTGGTTTTTCCATTGCAGTGATTATCTCACAAACACATAATTCACCATATTTCAACAAATGAAGTATTTTAAGCCTGGTTGGGTCTGCAAGGGCCTTTATGGTGTCTGCATTTTGAAGTAATATATCATCATCTGGGATTTCGGAGGTTATCTTTTTCAGTCGTTTAATCTGATCTTCATTGGGCTTTTCTCCGGTGCCAATTTCGCATGATTTCATGAACTTTGCTATTTACATATGATATATTTAAATATATGGATGTTTTATTTATTGATGATGAAAACGAAAGCATCACAAACCAAAGAAAAGGTTTTATTTCTATGCAATCAAAATTCAGCGAGGTCTCAGATGGCTGAAGGACTTCTAAAATCGATATATGGCGAAAATTTTGAAGTTTATAGTGCAGGAAGCAATCCAAGTACCGTAAATCCATATGCAGTTAAGGTATTAGAAGAAGTTGGTGTTGATATATCAGATAATCATTCAAAAAGTCTCAAAGAATTTGAGGACTTTGAATTTGATTATGTAGTTACAGTATGCGGAGGAGAAGGTGAGGCATGTCCCTTTTTCCATGGAGGAAAAACTTATCTCCATGAATCATTTGAAGATCCGGTGGCAGTTGACGGAAATGACCATGAAAAAACTGATGCTTTCAGAAGAATTAGAGATGAAATTAAAGAATGGATCAAAGTAACATTTTATAGAGGTGAGTAAATGATTAAAGTTGCAATAGCCACTGACGGACCATACGGAGACAGAGCATACGATACCATAAAAAAAGAATTTGATACCAAATTTATAGAACTGGAACAACCTACTTCCATGTTTATGGATGACATTGAAATACCTGAAGAAAATGTCAAACAGATTGAAGATGCTAATATACTCATAACCTACACTACACATCCAGATCTCACGTTAGAACTGGTAGAAAGATTTGCAGATAAAGTTGATTGGATAATAGTGGCCGCATGGAGGGGTGATGGTTTCAAAAACCAATTAGAATCACATGATAATATTGTCTGCCCTTATATAATGTGTGAACTTGAAGAAAATGGCAACCCTATCTTCGATAAGTTCGTATCAGATATAGGGAAACCCAAAGTTGTACTGAAATTAGATGGAAATAAACTTAAGGACATAGTTGTATTAAGATCCTCCCCATGCGGATCAACCTCTTTTGTATCTGATTTTATAAAAGAGAATTATCTGGGTAAAAAATTAGATCCTGAAAATCTCCCAACAGAAGCGGGACTCAAATTACAGCATTATCCCTGCAGAGCAGCCAAAATGAGACTATTCAGTGATGAAGAATGTAAAAAAGAGATGGCATCTGGGCTTCACAGAGACGCTTTTGAAGAGGCAATTGCATTTGCTAATAGACGTTTGGAAAATCGGAACTTAAAAATATAAAATAAATATTTTAATTTCATTTATTTTCTTTTCATTCCAGATAGCCTGCATCTTACTCCAATTAACCAGATTAAAAAGTAAAAGAAGATCAAGACCATTGCTATTTGAATGACCTTACCGTTAAATGATTCAAACAGATTGAATAAAACACCAATAACATACAGAGCACCTATAACAAATAAAATAATGATTAAAACTTTTTGCAATATTTTTTCATATTTTCTAAGACGGGGAAACATATTTTTGGTTCTCCATTTTTACTGATGCATGATCATCTGAAAATGGTTTACATTTTAGCTTTAACCCATTTTTTTATCTCTTCAACAGAGGGAACACGTCCCATAGATTTCATATCCCCTTCCACTGCAAATCCCGGAACTGAAAGTAATCCTGCTTCTAAGATTTTTTCCATATCCTCTATTTTCTCAACTTCCACATCCACTCCTAACTCATCAATTGCTTTTTTTGCTGTTTTTTCCAGTGCCTTGCAATTGGCACAACCAGTTCCATAGACCTGAACTTTCATTTTTTATCACTCTTTATTCTTTATATTTATTTAAAGAAATTTAAAGACGTTTATAAGTATTACACGTAAATTATGGCATTGAAAAGGTAGCCTATGGAGGTTATGGACACGGCCAATATGCCTATGAATATAGCCAGAAGTTTAGGTTTTAACACTTTTCTGAGTATGATCATCTCTGGTAATGATAGTGCAGTTACTGCCATCATAAAGGCTAAAGCGGTTCCAATGGGTATTCCTTTTTCTATAAAGACCGCAACTAAAGGAATAATTCCCGCAGCATTTGAATATAAAGGTACACCGATTAATACCGCTATGGGCACTGCTAAAGGATTACCTGGACCCGCGTATTTAATTAGGAAATCCGCAGGAGCATAACCATGAATAATTGCACCTATACCAATAGCTATTACAACATAGGGCCCTATTTTTTTCAATAAATCAAATGTGTAATCTCTTGAAGACAACAAACGCTCTTTAGGTGTCTGTTTCTCCTCTTCCAAAGTAATACCGGCTTTCTCAGCTGCTTTTATCTTCTCTATCATTTCATACACATAACTTTCCACTTCCCCTTCCAATTTAAGCTTTCCAATAATTATTCCTGCAATAATAGCAATGATAAGTCCAGATATAATATATAAAGCTGTTATCTGCCATCCTAACATACCCCACAGCAATATGATAGCTATTTCATTAACCATTGGCGATGCTATTAAGAAAGAGAATGTTACACCTAATGGGACTCCTGATTCAACGAATCCTATGAATAGTGGTACTGCAGAGCAGGAACAGAAAGGAGTGATAATACCTACTAAAGCAGCTGCAACATTTCCAATATATTCATTCTCTTAGCTAAAGCCTTTCTAACTTTAATGGGTGATATATAGCTTCTGAAGAAAGCTATTGCAAATATTATCACAGTTAATAAGATTAAGATTTTGATAGTGTCATATATAAAGAAATTAACTGCACTCCCTAACGCTGATGTCGGGTCTAAACCCATCAGGACATAAGTAAGATAATTGACACCTTCCTGTAGAATATCAGGGACCATATTTTACCTCTAATTTTTTTTAAATTTTTAATTTGATTTTTATTATTTGCATCGAATCATTTATCATCTTCATTCATATCGTTTGAATCTAAAGTTTGCCTAAATTCGCATGGGTAATGTTTTTTTATGGATTTTAACTGCCAGTGCAAAGAATATAATGGTGAACACCACAATAACCGTGAAATCAAGTATTATTGGGTAATAACTACCATTTCCGAGAGAATAACGGGTTAAATCAGTGAAGTAGGTGAGAGGTGAAAATGATGCAACGGCTTTGCCCCAGAAGGGCATGATTTCTAGGGGAATAAAAATTCCACTTATGAATACCAGCGGAAATTTAACCAAGGAGGAAATCATCATGACATTAGAGGGAGCATTAGTGGGAGGTGTTGCAAGTAAGAGTCCAAGGGCTGAAAAACAAATTGAAGCCAAAATAATTCCTGTAATGAGGATAAGAGGGTGAATTATATTTACTCCAATGGCTAATCCTATGATCACTGGCACCAGGGTGATTAATGTTCCGAAGATGACTGAAGCCAGGATATCACCGAGTATGAGGGTGTATATGGATATGGGGTATGTCATTAGTCTTTCTAGGGTGTTCATCTGTGATTCCCATGGTGTTATAACCGGAGACACAGAGGTGGCAGTAAAGAGCATGGTCATCCCAATGAGCCCAGATATGAGAAAATCTGTGGATAAATTCTTACTACCGGTTAAAAAGGCCAGAAACAGGAATAACGGTATTAATATCCCAAATATGATTACTGGTCCTTTAAGATAGTAGATCAAGATGTCCTTTCTCATAATGGCAAGGGAACGTTTGAACTGGTTGAAATAAAGATTTAACATCTATTATCCCCTCCGGGTGAGTTCTATGAATACTTCTTCCAGTGACGGGGTTAGAGTGTTCAGAGCCACTATTTTGATATTTTTAGATTTTGCGTATTCTGTAACCGCAAAAATAAGGTTGTTAACATTATCCGTGTTTAAAATGAATTTATCACCAGTTTTCCTGATTTCCTGTATTTCAGGGAAGTCTGACAACTCCTGGACGTCTATAGAGCCATCGAAGGTTACCTCTATGGTGTTCAACTTTTTTATCATTTTT
The DNA here is from genome assembly GCF_016217785.1 of Methanobacterium sp. Classification (NCBI taxonomy): domain Archaea; kingdom Methanobacteriati; phylum Methanobacteriota; class Methanobacteria; order Methanobacteriales; family Methanobacteriaceae; genus Methanobacterium; species Methanobacterium sp. Next base: position 63,190 of record NZ_JACRGA010000026.1, on the reverse strand, counting down.
TTAAGGTTTTCAGGAGTGTCTATGGCGGCAATTTTGCCCTTGTTGATAATGGCTATCATCTCACATAGTTTATTGGCTTCTTCCAGGTTGTGGGTGGTGAGTAAGATGGTTTTACCTTTCTCACGGAGTTGCAACAGCATCTGTCGGATTAAAATGCTGCTCTGAACATCCAGACCACTGGTAGGTTCATCTAAAAATAAAAGTTGCGGATCGTTAATCAGCGCCATGGCCAGGATCAAACGTTGCTTCATACCTTTGGAAAACCCTTTAACCTTATCATTTTTTCGTTCATAAAGATCGAATTCCTTTAAAAGATCATCTGCTCTTTTTTCAGCATCTTTTTTAGGCACTCCGTATAGATCAGCTGTTAATATCAGATTCTGCCAGGCGGATAAGTCTACGTAAGCATTGGAAGTTTCAGGAACCACACCCATATGTTCTTTGGCCTTTAAAGGCTCTTTCTGAATGTTGTATCCTAAGATGTAAGCTTTTCCACTGTCTGGTTTGATTATACCCGTTAACATTCTGACTGTGGTAGTCTTCCCAGCCCCATTAGGTCCTAGGAAGCCGAATATCTCACCCTTTTTAACCTTAAAGTTCACACCATCAACGGCTTTAATTTCCTTGTAGCCCTTGGTTAGGTTATGAACTTTTACAACATACTCCATTCAGATCACTCATTATTTTTGAAACAAGATTTTTTGTAAGTTTGATTCCATAAAATAATATAAATCACTAGAATTATTTCATTTTTTGGATTCTATCCATTTTTTAATCTCATCCACCGAGGGAATACGACCCATGGATTTTATTTCTCCATCTATCCCTAATCCAGGAGTTCCGGTTATTCCAGCTTCAAATATTTTATCCATTTCCTGGATTTTGACGATTTCTGCATCTGCATCTGCATCTGCATCTTTTATTGCTTTTTCTGCGTTCTTTTCTACAGCTTTACAATTGCCACATCCAGTTCCGTATATTTCTATTTTCATCATATCACCTCAGACATGCCCTTCAAACACTTTCTTCCCCACTTCAGGGTCAGACACGATGCCAAATCCCATTAAACCATTCATAATTTATCAATTAAAATCAAAATTTCAGGATTTTTAAGACCCATATAAAAGTCCAAATACCCCCTTTCTTTTAATGAACCCTGCATTTTTCAACAATTTAAGATGATGAAATATAGTGGACTGAGGTTTACCCTAGATAATAATCTTTTTAAACATTCTATTTCGTTTAAATCAATGTTACAGCAATTTTATATTTTGTCCACTTTCATTCTACCACTCTATTCAAGAGCATGACCCCATAGTCATTATATTTCTTTTTTTATTCCTTCATTTCATTGTTTTTTAAAAATGTCGTTAAATTCAAAATCATCCTTTGTTAATTTCTCAAAGAACTCTACGTTAATAAGTATATATCCAAATATATTAATATATTGATGCAATGGGTGGTCATTATTGTAAAAAAATAAAATTACCTCCATAAAATGATAAAAATCAAATTTAGATGGTTTATTTTATATCATTTCTGGATCCTGTTCAGCAATACAGAACCCACAAACAGCCCCGGGGTTTTCTTTTTGCCGTTCTTTCACCGGGCAAAGAAACTTTTCGCCATCATATTTCACCTTTAAACCTCCAGGAAAAGGTGTACCTACAGGGTGTACTGGTTCATCCAGTATAAATGTTGTGTAGATGGAAATAATCTTGTAGATCTGAAAAAAAGCAGGATCGAAGCCATCTGCACCCGTTACCTCATTTTCCTGTTTTAAAAGCAGACTGATGGCTTCTTGAACTTCTTGAACATCTAAAAAGCCATTATCATTTATTTGGTGTTCTTTAACTTCCTTGATACGGGTAATGAAGGCTATGGTGTAAGCTTTTAAGTATTCCTTACGATAACTTCCCTGAACATACTGGGCATCTTGAATAAGGAATGAACTAGCCTGCATGATATCCCGGATAGTAATAAGCCTTGCTTCAATCTTCAGCAGGGTAAGAAGCTCCTCCCTGTGTACTTCATTACAGGAAAGAACATCTTTAATTTTTTTGATTGCCATCACAACCCTATTTGATTATTCTGTTAATTTAGTGAAAGAGTTTAGTTATTCCAACTCTTTTAATTCTTTTTTTATTTTGTCTTTCATGTAGTCAACACAAATTTCTCCGTTCTCATCCAATCTGGACACATCAGTGGGTTTTAAACCAGCTTCATTAAGTTCATCCATAACGTTGATGTTTTTAGCGGGTTTAACCCCTTTTTGTTCCAGTATTTTAAGGGTACAGTTACCATCACAACCACTGATGGCTATGATGGGATACTTTCTAATTAAATTTTTAAATCCTTCTCTATCAGCAGAAGTAGCACCCATACAGATGGATATAGTATTATCAGTTTCTGCAACTGTATCTGCAGATGTTACACGGGTAACTAGACCGTATGGACTCATTCCACTGCAGGCAGCCAGGGCTATCTTCTTTTTTTCACTCATTGTATTATCTCCTTATGATAATCCTGTTAATCAAGTTAGATTTTTAATTTTACTAGCAACATGATTTTGATTTCTTTTCCGCTAATTTTGCATTCATTTTATCGAATTTATTTTTAACATGTTCATATCCCTTCTCGTCAAACGGACAGTCTTCTATACAGTAAGTACAGCCCTGACTACAACCTATACAACGTTTCTGTACGAATTGTATTTCTTTACCTCCACAGCAGCTCTCTGTTTTTATCAGTGCTTTTTCAGGACAGGCTTTGATACATTTACCGCATTTTTCACAGTAATCAATTATCCATGAATGGTCATCATGCTTTTCCATGGGTAGATTTTCTATGTTGGTGAAAATGGCAGAGATCTTTTGCCGGGGGCCCAGTTCAGGACTTATTAGAAGACCGCTTTGCCCTATCCAGCCGAGGCCTGCCTTTTGACCAAGCTGGGAGAATCCTACCATACTTCCGTAGGGGTGGGCAACCTGAGTGGCAAATCCATTTGCTCTTATAAAGTCAGAGAGTGCGTAGGTTATATTGCCCAGTTTTGCGTAGGTTGCATCATTTAGTTGCTGTGCTTCTGGACCGGGAGGGGTTTTGATAATATCGTTACCCATTTCCAGAGTTAACACAATGGCGTTAGGGTAAAGAGTTTCTTCTGTATTGATTAATTCCGGAATGACTTGTGTATATCCTATACTTACAATGCCCATTGAGTGGGCAAATTTCTCAAAACCTTTTAAAAAATCAGGATCAACCATATTTTTAGGTTCATCAGGATTTTTTACCAGTGATTGATCAGGGAATTCTCCTCCACATCCACATCCGCATTCATCACTTTCATCTAACTCCGCTTCAGACTTATCTCCAGTTCCCCCACAACATCCACCATCCTCATATTGTTCTTGTTCTTGTTCCTGCTTAGGGGATTCAATACTTTCTCCACAACATGCAGTTTTGTTATCATCACTCATTGTTTCTCCTTTTAGAGCCCTTACCTGCACACTCGTTATTTTCCCCACCAGACGTTCATCCAGGTTAGCTTCTGTAAAAAAGTGCTCTTCTATGATTTCAACCTTGCTAAAACCTGCTTTTTTTATGGTTTTCAGGTAATCCTGTTTTTCCATGGCACCAGCTGTGCACTCTGACCATGCCTGGAAGCTTCTACGAACTTCAGCAGGAAGTTCTCCCTCTGTAACTATATCTGATATTAATATTCTCCCACTATCTTTTAAAACCCTGAAAACTTCTTTAAAGGCCACTGACTTGTTTGGGGTGAGATTTATAACACAGTTACTGATTATCACATCAATGGAATCATCTTCAATGGGTAAATTCTCTATTTCACCCAGTTTAAACTCCACATTCTGATAACCACCTGCTTCAGCATTTTGGGTGGCAGTTTCAACCATTGCCTCGGTCATGTCTACTCCGATGACCTTTCCATCATCACCTACTTTGTTGGCAGCCAGGAAAACATCTATCCCTCCGCCTGATCCCAGGTCAAGAACTGTTTCACCCTTTTTTATCTCGGCTAGTGCTGTGGGGTTGCCGCATCCCAGGCCGAATATGGCATCTGCAGGGATGCTTTTAATCTCATCTTCAGAATAACCTACTGATTTGGCTTGCCTGATTATACCATCCATTCCAGTCCCTGAGCAGCATGAACAGGAAGAATCTGTTTTAGTGGCAATTTTTGAATATCTTTCCTTTACAAAATCTTTGATTTCTTTTTCTTTCAAATTATCCAACCACCATATTAGTTTCATATATCCAAATATATCAATATATAAATAAATTGATGAGAATCCTTATAAACTTAACTCATCAAAGATGAGAATTATAAAAATAGTAATATTAAATACAAGATAACTATTAATTCAAGATAATTGTTAAATTCAAGATAAAACCATAATGTGAGTGAATTTTTAAACTGTCCCTTCGTACTTCTCACACTGTTTTATTACTAATTCTCTGCTGTTAGGAGTACCATGACCCGGTAAAAATATCGCACACCCTGTTTTAATGAGTTTATTCCAGCTTTTTTTCATGGTAGGGACATCATTGGCAAAAGGAGGAAATATGGACCAACTGAAAACACCGAACATGGCATCCCCCACCAGGGCAACCTCACCATCCACAATCAAACTCATTGAACCTTCAGTATGGCCAGGTGTGTGCAGAAGATAGGAATGAGGGGTTAAATGATAGTTATCATCCACCAGAATGTCCGGGTTTGCGGACTCATACCGACTGATTCTGTTTATTTTCCTCCCCACACCCACCAGTAAGCGGGTGATGAGGTTGGTGCCACAGGGGATGGGTGAGCAGCCCTGCTTAAGATGCTCTGCCCCATCTTTATGGACAACAATCCGAGCATTATAATGCTTTTTTACCATTGCTGCGTTTTCAGCATGATCATAATGAGTGTGGGTTAAAACCAGCCAGGATAAATCTCTTCCACCCAGTAGATCATCCAGTTTTTCCCTAAGAGTATCCCTTGATCTCCTATAGCCTGTGTCGACTAAAACTGAATCATCCCCATCTAAAACCAGGTAAGAATTGCTTGTGCCTTGTGTAATATGGTAAATTGTGCAGCCACTTGTGGTTAGCCATTTTTTCATTTAAAACACCAAAAAAGTATTTATCAAAGTTATATAAACTGGGATGAATGAATAGGATATCCAACCCCAATCAAATCTAAATCAACTTCTGACAGATTAAAGACGAGGATATCCAGGCGTATTCCTTCTCATAATCATTTAGACTGATGAATGAAACCGCTGATAAAGTGTAGGATAATAGTCCCAGAAGATACTGGGATATGTCTTCATCTAAAAGGGTTATCATGTTACCGTACTCCCTTACCCTTCGTATACACTGAAATGCCTTGATAACATCCGAATTATCAAAATCTATGATATCAGTGGATTGAAGAGGTATCTGTGGTATATCACTGAGATTTTCAGCATCAATAAACTGTTCTTCCAATGCCAGGATGTACTTTAATTTTTCTTCAGAATCTATATCCACAGATTCCAGTTTAAATGCAGTTTCCAGTTTAACCACATCACGGAGGATATGCGAATACCGGGTGGAGGCAAAGTCTATGAGCCACATGTTGAGATCATCATCCATGAGCACGTTTCTCAGGTTCAGGTCACCGTGGGTGGAGGTTTCATAGGCACTTACTGCCTGGGATTGGCGTTTATCCATGACATGCTCTACAAAGTAAAGTGGATTTACAGATTGCCCCAAGTTATAGGGGAGTTCAACATACATATCATCAGAGGTGACTCCGAATTTCTCCAATGAGAAACGTTTTATATTATCATACTGGAAGAAAAAGTCGTATTCCTCATAAAGGAACAGTTCCTTTAGCTTTGGCTGCCCATACCAGCTTCTAAGCACGTTTCTAAAGAGTTTATCCAGGGCAGTTAGAACCTCTCCGGTGTCATGGGAATCATAGTAATCTTCCATGGTTTTTATGGTGCTTTCTCTTCCATTTATACCCACAAAGTTGTATAATATTCCACCGTATTCTCCTATTTTACGATGATCTATGATCTGTGTGGCGTTATTCTGTATGTAACGTTTCACATGGTCTTCATATCCTCTGAACTCGTCCCCTAACTCGTACCATGGCCCCAGTTTCATTACAAATGGCATCTCTTTTCTACCGGAGCGATCCCAGGCATCCACCTTGAACACTGCCGAACCACTATACCCGCCGGTTATGGGAGTTAGGAGAATTTCCGCAGAATCAGGGAACATCTTACCGGTTATCTCTTTAAAGGTATCATTCCATCTTTCACATTCACCATGTACCATTATTTCCTGGTTTTTTTCAAAAACAATGTCCGATATATAGGAAACACCAATTAAAGCACCCTTCATCCTAGAATTATCCAGAAGATGGCTCATGTCCATGAATTCTCCATTCTGAACAATTTTTCGAATCTCCCCATCCAGATCCTTATTTTTCTCAAGGGGAATGTGTTTGAATACCACTGCATGATTATGGAGTAACATTTCCTTATTTCCAATGTTGGCCGGGTGCATGTAAAATAGGGATCCCAGTACATCTTCATCAAAAGCAGATAGATCGCTTTCCAGATCAACACCCACCCCAAAACTAACCATGGTTTCACCCTGAAACATTGGCTTAGTGCTTATATTCATCCATGACTGAATATTATCCGGATGCATGATCATTTCATGATTTTTAGGGGTGAATTTTTCTATAGGAGATATTTTAATCCCTGATCTGTAAAATTCCCCAATATCAGCCTGCATTGCTACACTAATAATTCCTTTAAATACAGGTTTCATTTCCCGGGTCATCTCAAAGAGGGATGAGTACAGTTCATCCATAGTGAATCCTTCACTACTTTTAGATTCTGCAAATATGATATCATGAAAATCTCCATCAAGAGCCACGTTAAATCCAGTGTGGATTGTGACCATACCCGTGTCTGTCGCCGGGATCAGGAAATCAGGAGTGTCATGTCCATCAGTGGGGAGCCATACCATGGTGCCTCCAATGGTGATCATTTCCCCCATGATCTCCAGGAAGTCCTTCATCTTCTCACCCAGCCCTCCCAGGCCTATGGAGTATTCTGTGTCTGAGAATTTCCGTGAATATATATCATTTTCCCCTAACTGGGAGTTAAGTACCTTTGAAATATCACCAACAACCTTCAATTTTGAATCAGTGGTTGATGCTTCTAAAATAGTTAAAGAAATTTGTTCATTATCATAGTGAGGGAGATCATCCCATTTCACCGGTTTTTGAGTCATTTCGGTTGATTGTAAGCCCAGTGCATCATTTATGGTAGGTTGTAGGGAAAATATCTGGTCGAAACCTGCCATTTTTAGAACATCCAGAGGATAGGGATTCAAATTGCAAAGATATGTGCCTCCACCCTTATCTTTCAGGGTTCTCTCGGTTCCAAGCAGACTTCGGATACCACCACTGCTCAGGTAACTCACATCCGCCATATTAAAAATAACCACTAAATCTGTATCTGAGATAAGAGTTTCCATGGCTTCATTCAATTCCAAAGCACCGTAAGCATCCATTCGGCCTTCCGGTGTTATTATTAACACACCATTAACTCTTTCTGAAGTTATATTCATGATTTACTCCCCCGCACACCAATTTATACCACTACCAATTAGGATTTAGTTAAGAGAGACATTTATATAAAAAGTCTAATTCAGGACATTTATATTGATCTTTATTCATTTGGTGTTTATTCATGATTTTTTTTGATAGGTCAATTACAATCTTATTATAACAAAACCCTCACCATCATTTATACCTGTTTGTGAATTTATTCCCCAAAAAGTTAGATAACATAGCCAAGGGATGCTTTGAAGGTAATTCTTTTCTACAGTAGATTTTTCATCCTATTACCACTTCCAAAACCGGTGCCATTCTAACCACCCATCAGGGAGATCACCATCCCTCACCCTACCTCCCAGGAAATCAATTTTCCCCTGTAGAATCAGTATGCTGGGTTAAAAATGGCATCCTAAAAAAGAAAATCAAGACCACAGCGTTTCTTAAAAATGCATATAAGTTTCTTAAAAGGAGTAATTAAGGTTCTAAAAAGAGTAATTAAAAGATTGTTCTTAAAAATAATTAAAGATTCTAAAAAAGTAATTAAATGGGCGCCTAAAGAGAAATTAAGATTCTAAAAAAAATAAATAATGAACATCTATTTTGATGTCCCTTTTACCCTACTCGGGTTCTTCCTTGAATTTGATTGGAATCCAAAAAGCACCCTAAACATGTTCCTGAAAGGTTTCCGGTATATGTGAAGGTGGATCAGCGTTCCCACCACCATCAAAATTGATAGTTCCACGTGCCAAAAGGTTAAAGAAGGATTCAAGGCCGTTCTTATACCCATAGTTATCAGCAGGGTCAGAATAACCCCAGTACCCCCACTTCCCAGGTACCCTGCAGTAAGGAGTAGATTCCATATCCTACGATGCTTATTCCGTTTTAAGATTCCCTTTTTAAACAGGAAATGGGTGATGAGGTATCCTCCTATAATCAGCAAGCTTATAGGCAGGACAAAGTAATTGTTTGTATCACCATTAAGGTTTCCAGAGTCTAAACTGGGCGAATCCTGAACTGTGGTGGCGTTTGCATCGACTTGATCCGGTACTGTGTCCTCTGCATTCACTCCGTTTCCATGTCCACTGTCAGTAGTAGTGGTAGTGGTATCATCGGTGGTAGTGGCTGAAGTGTCAGTAGTAACTGGTGTTGCCTGGGAGAAATCACATATACCATCCCCACCCACATCCATATATCTAGAACACTGCCCAGGGAAAGGATCATTAACCATCCCATAGGGACAGGTGGTTGCACATGAAGAAGACATGGTACTGGCAGCTATGAAAGGAATTGTAGAACCGACTACCAGGAGTTTTTCTTTAAATGGTACACTTTCCAATTTGGATTTTATGTTTTCCTTTGTCAAAGCAGATTTTAAATTATTCTTTGATATTTTAGATAATTTTCCCATCATGCTTTCACCCTCCTTTTAGCCGGGAAGAACGTGGTCCTGGCGGACTTCCAGTAGGTGTGGATGTGGAAAATAGTTACCAGAGCCAGGGTTATACCCAGTTCAACATGCCAGTAAAGTAACTGCGGATTGATGGGTAATTTCACCCCGAATTCCATGAATAACAGTAGAATGAAACCTGCACCTGCAGATATCAGGAATGCTGCTCCAACAATAAAGTTCCATATGTTAACGTGCAAGGCTTTTTTGACTAACTTCATTTTGTATAGACTGTAAGTGAATAAATAGCCCCCTATGAAAGGCAAGGCCGGTAAGATCATATCATAAACCATAATTGCTCCCCCGAAAAATTTTTTTCTAATTATAAGTTGTTTAAATTCTGTTTTTAGGATTATAGTGCAGGTCTTTAAATGAATAAAATATTATAAAAAATTTTAAAACTATTTAAGATTTAAAACACGGTTCAAATCTATTTTAAGACCTGAATTCACACTACACTACTAAATAGATCAACTATATAAAAGTAATTATTCCAAGATTTCACCCAAATCTTTCCATAATCATACCCAATTATTTATTTTAAGATTATAATGAATATTTAGGTTTTATATTGAATTCTGGGTATGTTCATGGTGGAAAATGGGTGCGATCTGGGTATAAACTTGGAATAACCATTTATCCCATCAAGGCATTATGTTAATGCACAGACACCATGGAGGTGAAAAAATATGGTTAAAATTCCAAAAAAAGCAGCATTAATTTGTGCACTGGTGATGATGATAAGCGTAGTTCCTGCCTTTGCATTGAATGAAACTAACACCACCACCACTACCGACCAAACCCAGGACCAAAACTGTACTGGCAACCAGAATCATGATAGAGATCAGTCCAAGCAGGGATCCTGTGATTCTGCTGGTGAAAACTGTGGAAGTTGTGACGGAGATCAACACAAGTACCAGTACGGCCAGGGAAACAGTGCTTCAGGAACCTCAAACGGTGACCAGAGCCACCAGTACCAGTACGGCCAGGGAAACGGTAACGCAGGTACTGAAAACTGTGACGGTACAAACTGCAAAAACACAAGTTAAGGTGGAAGATTAGAAGATAATCTTTCACTACTTATTTTTTTATTTTTTTTAATGTAGGCTATCCTGACTCTTTTTGTGGTATAAATCCTGACTCTTTTTGTGTATAAACTATTCCTTAGAATGTATACTAAATAATATTCTAAAACTCAAATCCAGTTGATGAAATCACCTCAAATCTAAATTGTCACTGCGAATTTCTCAGGTTATTAAGACTTATTATAAATACCAAAGCAAACAGGAAGGTGCTAAGATAGGTAGTCCAGGTGTATTGCCCTAATCCAAAAATTTCATACAATCCAATAGCCACTACTATTATTGATAAAATGGCAGTCCACAGATCCCAGTTCATATTTTTTTTAACCTCTTATTTTTGTGTTATGTGATTAGTTTTCGAGAATTATAAAGTTGTTCCCATTTCATATGAATTTAATTTGGATACAATTATTCAAGTGAAAAAGTTTTCAAAGTAAAGATTATCTTCTAAAGTAAGATTATCATAAATCTACAAATTTAGTACCGACACATGTTTGATACATGATTCAACCCGGAATTTATTATCCATAAAAAAAACAAATATTATATAATGATTAAACATTATAAAATAAGTATATATTAGGTTATGGTTCTAGGTTACCTGTTAAATAAAGGGAGGCTTATAAACGAACATAAACTTAAAAGTTTGGGGAATGCCATTAGCTATAATTGCATTTATAGTGATAATGCTAATCCCAATGAACGGTTTAAGCTATCCTGGCCATGCAGCAATTGCATTACTCGTATTCGCCGTTATAATGTGGGCCACCGAAGCAGTTCATTTAGCAGTTACTTCTTTGATAATACTCTTCGTACAGCCAATAATTGGCGTTGAAAGTTTTAATGATGCTGTAATTGGTTTTGCAAACCCAATTATCTTCCTGATGATTGGTGGTTTTATTATTGCCGAGGCAATCCGTAAAAGCGGTTTAGCCACACGTTTAACATACTCCATGCTCAATAAGTTTGGTACCAGTCCAGATCGAAGTCTTTTCGTGGCAGTGTTCTCCACCGGAATTTTATCCGCCTGGATTGAAAACGTGGTGGCATTTGCAATGTTACTCCCCATCGTCAAGGAAATTATTCCGTTAATGGGTGTTGATGACCCTGAAAAGGGTAAAAGTAACTTTGCAAAAGCCATGGTACTCGGTGCATCCTACGGTTCACTCGCAGGAGGATTCGGTACAGAAATAGGTACCGCACCCAACCTGATGGCAGCAGCTTACACTAACATCCCATTTGTTGATTGGATGATCTTCGGGTTCCCTCTGGCAATTATTATGATGTTTGTCATCTGGAAGCTACTGGGTAGAATGTTCAAACCAGAAATCAAGGGAATAGTGGGTGGGACAGAAACCATAACCAATAAATTAGAATCATTAGGGCCAATGACAAAAGTAGAAAAAATTTCATTGGCTATACTCTTATTCACCATTGGATTATGGGTTACCACAGGTTTAACCGGGCTAAACAGTTATTCCATTGCTTTAATAGGTGCTGTGCTATTCTTTATATTCAAAGTACTTGACTGGAAAGATGCGCAGAATGGTGTTGACTGGGGATTAATAGTCTTCTTCGGAGGAGCTTTAAGCCTTGGAGCAGCATTACTGAATACTGGTGCAGCAAACTGGCTTATATCTGATATTGTAAGTATGTTGGGAAGTGATCCATCAACCCTCCTTATCACGGTGGTTCTGATGATAATCGCAGTCTGCATAACCCAGGTAATGTCCAATATTGCACTTTCAGCAATATTAGTACCATTATCAGTTACACTGGCAGCAGCCCAGGACCTATCAATTGGAACATACGCCGTACCAGTAGCAATCGCCTGTTCACTATCCTTCATGCTCCCAATGGCCGATCCAACAGTTGCAATGGCCTACGGAACAGGGTACGTGAAAATTAAGGAAATACTAAAAGCAGGAGTTCCATTAGTCATAATCGGAATTATAATAACCATTATAGTTCTACTGAGCCCACTTGCAAAACCAGCGCTTGGATAAAAAAAAGAATTTCAAATGAAGGTAGAATCTCAAGTTCTACCCATTATTCATTTTTTAAAATTAACAGGAATGGGGTTTGGGAAAATGAAAAAGATGTTAGCACCCACAAACGGTTCAGATCATGGCGATGAACTGCGCAGGGAAAATGCAAAGAGGGAACAGTTAGAAGAATTATTGGAGGAAAGTGGTATAGATTTGAATGAAATAATGGGTGTTTCTCCGGTTCCCCAATTCGTAATAAATAAGGATCACAATGTCATTTACTGGAACCGTGCATTGGAAAAATTAAGTAAGATCAAGGCTGATCAGATTTTGGGCACCAATAAACAATGGAAAGTATTCTACGATAATGAAAGACCATGCATGGCTGATTTCATAGTGGATGGGCATCTTGAAGAAATTCCCAAATGGTACACCACCAAAAATAATAGATCTAAGTTCATGTTGAGGTATCATGGGAAATCTGAATCCGAAACTTTAGGGGATTCCTGTGAAGCTGTGGCTTTCTTCCCATTGATGAGTGATAAAGGAAAATGGTTACATTTCACCGTAGATGCAATTAAAAATCCTAAAGGCAATGTTATTGGGGCTGTTGAGACCTTTGAAGATGTAACAAAACAAATACACTTACAAGAGGAATTCGTGAAGACTACCGAAGAAAAAGAAGTGCTCCTTAAAAAAATTCAGCATAGAGTCAAAAGCGATTTACAGACAATAGATTCCATGATACATTATCAATCTTACTACATCACTGATGATGAATCAATGGAACGCTTCAAAGAGATTCAGAACCCTGTTAAATCAATGATTCAAATCCACAAGAAACTTTACCAGTCAAAGGATCTCGCGAACATTGATTTTGGCGTTTTCATCAGAAGCCTGATATTAGATCGATTCAGAGCATATGAGATTGACAAAAATACCATTCAAGTTGATATTGACATCAATAATATTCTACTTGATATCAATACTGCTATTCCCTGTGGGATCATAGCCAATGAACTGGTGAGTGATTCAATAAAACGCAGCCTTTTAACTGCCAAACTGGAAGAATCTAAAGAGGGTAAACATAAAAATCCTTACAAAATGAAGGATGAATTCGCAATGAAAATCACCGACAAAGGTGAATTCTATTCAATGACAGTTTATGATAATGTCAAAGTTTCTCCAGAAAATTTCGGCCTCCAGAATAATACACTGGATATGTGGTTTATAAATAAGTTAATAACTCAATTAAGAGGCACCGTTAACCTAGAACAGGAAAATGGAACCTTATTCAAGATCACCTTTAAAAAGATTAAGATATAACTCTATTTTAACCTTTAACCACCCCCTAATTATCTCAGATATTATAAATTTCTTTATAGATTAAAAATAAACGCCCTTTTTAATAAAACACCTTTTTTTTGAATAATCTTATTTTAGACTGTATATCTGTTTGATTTTTTCAAGAGGATTATCGTATAGTAATCTTTCAGTGTATAGTAATCTTTCTCCAGAATATAGATATGGTATCATCTGACGGGTAAACACTGAAATCAAACCAGTGTTGAGTTTTACGCATTCCGGGTGCTTCAAAGTGCTGAACTTCGTGTTCATTCATTGCCCTACGGAAGGATGTCTCATAGATGGTTCCAGCAAGTTTAGGGAATCTTTCCCACAGGTTTTGTCCCAGAAGATCATCTGCATCAACTCCCAGATATTCTGCGGCACATCGGTTCACATAGATAAAGTTCCAGAAATTATCCAATGCAACAAAACTATCCTGTATGCTGTCTAAAATCTGAGTTATTTGGCGTTTTCCACTTTCAAGTTTTTCTTCAGCCTGTTTACGTTCAGTGTCATCAAATACGTAGCCTTTAACCTGGATGAGTTCCTCAGAGTCATTGAAGATACCAACCAGATTGGCAACAACATGGATCCTCATGAAATCAGATCTTCGTTGCCAGCTTTGAAATCCCTTGATTTTACCCTCACTCTTGAGCCTGGTGACCATGTATGGCCAGTCAAAGGGGTTTGACTCGGATATATCCCACTTGAGTGCATTTTCAATGGTATCAAAACCGTAAATCTCTGCAAAGGCAGGGTTACATTCCAAAATCTTCCCATCAAGAGTGGCAATAAAATCCCCAGTAAGATCCTCATCAAATAAACGATGATACTTCTCCTCACTATGCTTTAAAGCTTCCTCAGCTTCCTTACGTTCAGTGTCATCGAAAACATAACCTTTAACTTGTACCATCTCCCCCAGATCATTGAAAATACCCACAACATTAGCAACAACGTGAATCTTGCTATCATCAGGCCTTAACTGCCAGCTCTGATAATCCTGGATCTTACCTTCATTTTTAAGGCGGCTGATAAGATTCTCCCAGTCACTGGTGTTGAATTGGGAGATATTGGATGCAACAGCTTCTTCACCATCTTTAAACCCATGTATCTCCGCAAAGGCAGGGTTACACTCCAAAATTTCCCCATCAAGAGTGGCAATAAAATCCCCGGTTAAATCCTCATCAAAAAGACGCCTGTATTTCTCTTCACTCCATTTTAAAGCTTCTTCAGCTTCTTTACGTTCAGTGTCATCGAAAACATAACCCTTAACCTGGATGAGTTGGCCTGATTCACTGAACATGGCCACAACATTACTGACAATGTGTATTTTTTTCCCGTCTCCTCTTTGGTGAGTGGTCTGGTGGCCCCTGATTTTTTGCTCAGTTTCAAGGCGTTTTATCAGATTTTCCCAGTCTTCCTGGTTGAAAGATGAAATATTAGATTGGGCAGCCTCTTCACGGTTAGAAAAACCGTAAATCTCTGCAAAAGCAGGGTTACACTCAATCACCCTACCGTCTGGTGTGGCAATGAAGTCCCCGGTTAGATCATCCTCAAAAAAACGGCGATACTTCTCCTCACTTATAATGAGTTTGTCTGATTTTTCTTGGGATGTGTCTTCCTGAACATGCACTAAAAATCCAGTGTCAATGAGTGAAACAGTTCCCTCAACAATTGCATTACCTGATCTTTCGGTAGTGTAAACCCCACTGATATTTTCAAAATCCAGTTCAGTTTTAAAATTAATTAACCCCTTTTTGAGAATCTCCTCTTTTTTAAAGGAAATCAGAGGGTTATTGAATAAATTAATCTCAGGGCTATCTTTTAATTTATGGATTCCCATTATTTCCAATGCAGACCCATTAGCATCGAACAGTTCCCCTTCTTCATTAAAAAGAAGCACCCCCATAGGAGATTTGTCGAATATTTCCCTGAAAATATGGTAATCGTTTTTTACCTTTATTCCTCCTCTAAATCGGGATCCATGAATTTCTATATATTTGATTGTTTTCTCTAAATATTATTGTTTGGTAGGGTAATGTATGATTTGGTAAGGGGTTCTTTTTACTGAACTATGAGAAGTGGGGGCTACTTCGTAATAGTACCGTATTTTCGCTAAAAGTGGCTAAATAATCTTTATTTAAAAAATTAAACAATCTTAACTTATTTAACATACGTTCGAGCATTATAATAAATATATTTAATGATTAAGTAATATATAACTCTTATGTACACCAAATATGATTCAAAAAATTCAAGCCCAATGGAAAATAATACTCTCCATAGATCATATCTTGTTTTAAAACTTCCCAAATGGCATATCATGTTAGATTAGTCTAAAAAACCCTAAATAACACTTAAAAAGATAAATCATTGATTTTAGTTAATTAAAGGGAATTAAAATTAATTTAATTTAATTTTAATATTTGGTATTATCCAAAAGTAACATTTAAGTATACTGACAGCATATTGTTGTTTAATTGGAAAATTGTTATCAGACAAAAATTGGGCGGGGGCCTATGAAACACGAAGTAAAGAATGAAGAATTTAAATTTTCAAATTTAATATGCCACAGAATCCCTGAAAGAACCTTTAAAATTAGGGGACATTATTTTCCTGTTTGTTCTCGATGTACAGGATTCTATATAGGGGCATTTTCCTATTTTATCTTAGCTTACTTTGTTTACGTAGAGTATACTGTTTATTTAATTTTTATCGCAATAATAATGTTAATTCCCGCATTTTTAGATGGTTTTACGCAATTAATTGGATTAAGATTGAGTAATAATGGGTTAAGATTATTAACAGGGTTAATTGGAGGTATAGGCCTCGCAATTATAGTCAAAGCAATAAAATGGATGATAATTAGTAGTTGATGTTTTTTTTTATTATCAAAAAAATAGGAGCGATTAAATGACAAAGATTTGTCCTAAGTGTAATAAAGTAAATGCAGATTCAGCAGGATTCTGTCAGAATTGTGGTACAAAATTAAAAGAATCTGTAACTGCACCATCGAAAAATAAAGAGCCAAAAAGTGGAGCAAGTGGATGGTGGAGTAAACAAAGTTCAGGTGGGAAAGCAGCGATCATGTTTGTAGGAGTTTGTGTTGTAGGACTCATAGTAATTGTAGGGCTGGCAGGGATGATTTCTTCGGATAAAACAACTGCAACACATTCATCATCTTCATCTGTAAGCACATCTTCACTACCAACAGGAAACATAACGGTATTAAGTTCAAGTGCAAGACGCGATAGTATTGGAAATTATATAGTTTCGGGGGAAGTTCAAAACAATTATAATACTGATAAAAAATACGTTGAAATCAGCGGAACAGGTTATGATTCAACTGGTAAAGTTGTTGCAACTCATACAACATATGCCAGCCTTGATTCAATACCTGCAGGGGGTACATCACCATTTACACTTTACTTGGATGATGAAAATGACCAAATAGTGACGTATAAACTGCAAGCACAAGCTTAATCCATAAATATTAAAGGAGGTTTCCTAAAAACCTCACCCTTTTTTTAATAACTTTAATTTTTTAGTAGAAATAGTCAAAAAAACATTTAGAGGGGTTTTAGAGTTAATGTAGGTAAATGCAACAGTGACATGAGAATGATACAGTCCTTTTTGTCAGAATTGTGGAACTGAATAAAGCCAAAAAACATAATAACCAAAAAAGGAAAAACAACTCATTCTCATTATTTTAGCAATCATAACTCACAATTTGTTAAGTAATTCCTTAATATCTTACTAATAAGAATGTATGGCCATAAATTTCCTATGAAATATCTTGTTAATAAAGGATAATGTTAATTTTAAATTCTTCTTACATGAAACGTACTTCGTTATATCGGCATATTACGAAGTTGGCCTCGGCGAGAAGTTATCTTTTACACTATTTGTTTTCAGAGTAAGTATGTCCGGGTTTTTGGTGATTAGCCGGAACCCTGCGCCGACCTTCGGTCGTCAGCCGGCCTCCGGCGTGTAAGTACTTTAAGGGTTTTGTATTGAATGTTAGCACACTAACAGCAATACTACAACTTCCAAAAACCACATAATTAAATCCCTGGGGCGGATTTTTCTTTGGCTTAAAGAAACAATGGTGTGGATGTGGCTGTTTTCCTGATTTAAGTTTGGTTCTGGACCTGCTACTTTGAGTTAAATTATCAAATTATATTAATATAGAATTTTAATATTTAAATAATGAATTAAGCCCTGTGATTTTATGTTTGACAAATTATACCAGATAAATAAAAAACCAAAGCCCTTCGAGTTTTATACAGCCCTAGATCTCTGGACTGATGAGTATACTTCTCAGAAAATGTTAGAGTATCATCTGGATGAGTCCATTGATGTTTCTTCACGCAACATTAAGTTTATCGAAAAATCAGTTTGGTGGATGGTGAATTTGCTGAACTTGAACTCTGATTCTAGCTTAATTGACTTTGGCTGTGGTCCAGGTCTTTATACCAATCGATTAGCCAAAAAAGGAATTAAAGTGACTGGAATTGATTTTTCAAAAAGATCCATTGGTTATGCCAAGGAAAGATCTGCAAAATTCAATTTGAATGTTAATTATATTCACCAGAACTACCTTGATTTTGTTACCGACGGCAAATTCGATGCAATTACCATGATCATGTGCGACTACTGTGCCCTGAGTCCTCAGCAAAGAAGGATCATGCTGGGCAAATTCAGGAGATTTCTTGAAACCCATGGGAAAATCATTCTCGATGTTTACTCTTTGAATTACTTTAATCAAAAAGAAGAATCGGCCACCTATGAATTAAATCAAATGGACCATTTCTGGTCTTCAGAAGATTACTACTGCTTCATTAACAGTTTTAAATATAACCCGGAAAAGGTAACTCTAGATAAATACACAATCATTGAAGCCACTGGGCAAAAAAAAGTCATTTACAACTGGTTACAGCACTTCAGTTTACAATCACTTAAACAGGAATTTGAAGAAAATGGGTTTAAAATAGATAATGTTTATGGGGATGTTACAGGTAGCGATTATGATCCTGAGTCCGATGGATTTGCGATTGTTGCAAGTAAAAAATAGCTAAGATAGCTAAATCACATAACATAAACTTCATATGCCTACCAACATCAGATCTCAACCCTATAGAAAGACTTTGGCATACAATTAAAAACAAACTGTCAACAAAATTCATTGAAATCCCACTGATTCGCGTGATGTATAAAAATGAAAAAATAAATAAATTGATAAAAATTAGATAAACCTTGAGGGGCTGTTATTTATGGGATATTACATTGATTTAAGCAAAATGAGTTTAAACGAACTCAAAGAGAACTTAAAGTCCAGAAATTTACTTCCCAGCCAGCAAATACTCAAAAAAGACATTGACAAAAACTTCAATGTTATAAGAAAACAAAACATCGAAGATTTACATCAACTGCAACAAGTTCTGAAAACAAAAAACAAAGTTAAAGAATTCTCAGATTTAGCTGGATTAACAGTGGACTATTTAACAATTCTCCGAAGGGAAGTAAATAGTTATCATCCTCAACCAAGGAAGATAAAAGATTTCCCTGGTTTATCTCCTGATACCAAGGAAAAACTGGAAAAGAATGATATTAAAACCACTCCCCAACTTTACCAGAAAGTTGCTTTGAAAAAAGATCGGGACGAGTTAAAAAAGGAGTTAGGTTTTGATGAAGAGGAAACATTAGTTTTAGCAAAGATTTGTGATGTTTCCCGGTTGCGTTATGTTAATCCTGCTTTTGCAACCTTGTTACTGAATTCTGAGTATGATACTGTGGAAAAAATAAAAAATGCAACTCCTGATGATTTGTACCAGAATTTAGTAAAGGTAAATGAAAATAAAAAGTATTATAAAGGAAGAATAAACCCCAAAGACATGGAATTTCTGGTTAATGAAACTCTTAATGTTTTATTAGATGTGGAATATTGATTATCCCTATGAATCCAAAAATACAGGGCATTATCCATTTACCTAACTTTCTCAACGGGGCATAGGATCCAGCCCCCATGGGCTGGACCAGGTCCAGGGGGAAAGTGTGATGAAAAATTGTTATCATTGCAGGTGCCAGGTTGAAAGTTAAGTTCTCCTACAATACTAACAAAGCCAATCTATATTATTATGTTTTTAAATCTTCTGATACTTCCTATTAGTTTGTTCAATGCATCTAGAAATATTGGTATCAAGAACTGTAAAAAACTACCATATGATATATATTAAATGTGTAAAATATGTTATAATAATCAATTAAAATAGTGTATCTCCATGAATATGGTGATAAAATTTCATCGAAACTTTACCACCTGCATAAATCAAAGATGCATTGATTTTTAGAGTTAGTTGGCTCGGCATTCGGCTCCGCCTCACTTCCTCGCCACCTGGCGAGACCAGGTGCAAAAGCACCCGCAAAAAAATTTCCAGGGAATAATAAAGTAACCGTTTTTTAAGCATTCTTAAGCATTATCAGGGCTTTCAGTGGCTGTACTTGTTAATTTAATGAGCCAGCGCCTGTCAAGATGCGGTTAATTGAACTAATTGAAAAAGTTTCCCGTAACAAAAGACTTCCCACAGGCGACTTACAATCTCAGAGCTGAGGGAAATCTTTGTTAGGGAATTGGCATATGAGAGAATAATAATAATGTTCAACCAGTATTAAATTTATCTATGTTTCAGCTACACCGATCCTTGAGTGGATATTCCAAAAATTATCACTCCAATATCTTTACCATTTCACATGATTTTTCAATAAATAATCGGTTTCAGGATCATACTTGGCCCAAACTTTGCCTAAATGAAATGTCTCATATACCCCAATTGACTGATCTTTCCTGTAAATGAAATGTTATTTCAACTTATAATCATATATAATAATTCAGTCACTAAAAAATTGGATGATCTCATAAAAGACATGTATTTTGTAATAAAAAAAAGTAATAAAAAATGAGGGTTTACTATGGAGAGGGATGTTATCCGGATCAATGAAGAAAAATGTAATGGTTGTGGTAGTTGTGTTACTGGGTGTCCAGAGGGTGCACTGCAAGTGATTGATGGTAAGGCCCGGCTCATAAGTGATCTCTTCTGCGATGGACTGGGGGCCTGTATTGGAGACTGCCCTGAAGGAGCCATAGAAGTTGAAAGAAGAGAAGCTAAACCATATGATGAATACAAAGTCATGGAAAATATTGTAAAAGCCGGCCCTAACGTTACCAAGGCCCATCTAAAACATCTTCATGAACATGGCCAGACAAAATACTTGAATGAGGCTTTAGATTTTTTGAAGGAGAAAAATATTGAAATTCCTGATTATGAAGAGGAAGCTCCCCTGGCCTGTGGCTGCCCAGGTTCTGCGATGCAGGTTCCAGAACCAAAACCAGGAAGTGGGGAATCTCCCCAGATTCTAAGTGCAGAACTAGGTAACTGGCCAGTGCAGCTGCAGCTTTTAAATCCCAATGCACCTTACCTTAAAAATGCGGATCTTCTCATTACAGCAGATTGCGTGCCCTTTGCCTATGCCAATTTCCATCAAAGGTTCCTAAAAGATAAAGTTCTGATAATCCTCTGCCCCAAGCTGGATAAGACCATTGACGAATACGTGGATAAGTTAAGTGAGATCTTCACCAGGCAGGATATAAAATCCATTACCATCGTTCACATGGAAGTTCCCTGCTGCTCGGGTATTGAAGTAATCGTCAAACGTGCCCTGGAAAAGGCTCAAAAGAATATAATCATTAAGGATTACACCATTTCCATAAATGGGGAAATAGTATAATATATTAAATATAGTCAATCCATAAGATACGTGTTAAAATAGGAGGTTGGGAAAAATGAAGGTAGTGGGATTTGTTGGAAGCCCCCGGGAAGGGAGCAACACTGGGATTATGGTTGAAGAAATATTAAATGGTGCCAGTGAAGCTGGAGCAGAAACTGAACTTTTAAATTTGAGTAAGATGGATATCGCCCCCTGTAAGGCATGCATGCACTGTAAGGAAAATAATGGGGAATGTGGTACTAGTGATGATATGCAGATTGCCTATGCTAAGATAAGGGAGGCCGATGCCTTTGTACTGGGTTCCCCTGTTTACATGTGGCAGATGAGTGCCCAGGCAAAACTCTTCACTGACCGGCTTTTCGCCAACTTCAAGACAGGATTTGAGGAAAAATACGGGCAAAAAGACATGGCACTGGTATTCTCACAGAACAACCCTGATGAAAACATGTTTAAGGAATACTTTTACTACACCCGCAACATGTTCGATTTTCTAGGTTATAATGTGGTGGACATGCTCACATCAACGGAAAACCGGATTCCCGGAGAAGTTAAAAACAAAAAAGAAGTTATGGACCGGGCAAGAAAGATTGGCAGGGAACTGGCCAAGGGCTAATAAACCTTGAAACAAAAGTTAAAGGTCCCCAATTTTTTTATGAATTTTATTTATTTTTACCTATTTCGATTAACTCAATGAATTTATCCATGTCTTTAACATTGAACACAAATTTATGCCTTGCATTGGCGCCACTGGGTCGCATGGACATCAAACAGCTCACTGCAGATTCCCGCTGGTAATCTTCAAATATAGTTTCAAACCAGTCCGCATCCTCTTTTCGAGTAAACGTTATTTCCATGACACTTGAATGTTTTTCTACACTGCAGTTTTTATCTTCCAGGGCTCTTTCGAGCCTTTTTATTTCATCATCTGATTCCATGGGTATCCCTGTTATTAATTTGCCCGTTAAAACCAATAAAATGTTACATTTTAACCAAAAAATTTTAACCAAATTTTTTAACCCAAAAATGTTTACGTTCTGGTGATGTTACCGCCCCCAACAAAAAT
The DNA here is from genome assembly GCF_016217785.1 of Methanobacterium sp. Classification (NCBI taxonomy): domain Archaea; kingdom Methanobacteriati; phylum Methanobacteriota; class Methanobacteria; order Methanobacteriales; family Methanobacteriaceae; genus Methanobacterium; species Methanobacterium sp. The sequence continues at coordinate 40,848 of NZ_JACRGA010000026.1, read as the reverse complement.
CCATCTCCTCTAACCACTACTCATAATATTTTTGGAATTAACCGGGGTGTTTTTTGCATGTAATCCCAGTATTCATCACCAAATTTGATTATTAATTCTTTTTCTTCCTTTTTTATCCGAATTACCAACCCTAATATGAATAAAACGAAAAACAAGAACCCATACCAATTCAAGGAAATGATGGCAACTCCTGAAAACAGTATGAAAATGGATAGGTAGAATGGATGGCGGACTTTAGAGTAAATACCAGTGATTACCAGTTCCTGTTTGTCGGTTGTTTTGGAAAGTGGCACCCAATTTTTACCTAACTCTTTCCTAACCATTAAGTTGAAGCCCATTCCCATTAACATTAATATAAATCCAATTAATAAGAGAATTATACTGTAAATTCCAGTGTAGAGGGTGATTACTGCTGCCACCATGAGACCTGCCTGGGGAATAGCCAGGGCAAAGGAGGTGTAATCCCTTTCTTTTATTATACTGGGCCATCCTTTGATTTCGGCACCATATTTACGTGAAACAATCAAGGAGATGAAACTATAGGCCAGAAAGATTAATAGGAACAGGTAAAGTAATGTTTGATCAGCTTCCATCAGGAAATAACTGTAGAAGAGGGTCAGTGCAAAAAGTATGAAGATGAGTGTGTTTCTTTTTTCTGCTATTTTAATCACCAGACTTGAAATTAGGCCCTGATTTTAATCATTACGCCCTTTTGATTTCACTTTAATCTTGAGATCATATCTTGATTTTACCTTTAATCTTGTGTCTGTTTTGATTTTACTCGTTCCTGCCTGTAAACTTTATAGGCGGCATAGGTTATTCCCAGTATCAATGGTCCTATAAAGAGGCCTGGAATGCCCATGGTAACTGCACCGTAGATGAATCCCAGGAGGAAGACCAGCGGATGGACCTCCGAGTACTGGACTGAAATCCGGGGGCGGATGTAGAAGTCTGTGGTGGTTTCAATTATCCAGCCGAAGAAAATCACCAGCACACCCTGAACTGTGTTTCCAGTGAGGATGCTGAAAAGCCCAATAACCCCGTAAACAATCCATGGCCCTATTATAGGTATGAACATTGCAATTCCACTTACTATGGCTAACAGAATCACGTAAGGATAACCCAGGAAGTAGTAAACCACTCCTGAGAGGATTCCCAGTATGGCGGCAGGGATGATGTTACCCACTATGATGCTTTTTAGGACATCATCAGCACCCTCCAGGACTTCCCTGTAAAAACTTTTATCCTTATCTGGAACCACGTCTTTTATGTATTGAACTATTTTATCCCCGTCTCTGGCAAAATAAAAGATTGAAAAAATCAATATGAGGATTTGAGCAGCTAAAGCAGGGATAGAACTGACCATAGTGATTAATGAATTGGTTATGGCCGATAAGAGTTGCAGGATCCCTGATTTTATGGCATCGACAATGTTTTGGGTAATAGCCGGTGAAAGGCCCAGTTTTTCCACTGCACCATTGATGTGGCTAAGATCCATGGTGGAGTTTCCTGCAGTGGCCTGCTGAACAGATCCCAAGAGTAAACTGGAAATACCTAAAATCTGGGTGATGGTAAAGTACAGGAGTATAGCAATAGGGATGGTCAGGAGGATCATTCCTAAGAAAATAGCCAGGGTATCATATTTAACGTAAGGTTTGATTTTCTGGGAGATGAAACGTACGTAGTAGGCTAAAATAGCCCCAAAGATCACCATGGTTATGATGGGGGATAAAACTACCAGGGATAAAATGGTCAGAAGTAGTAAGAGTGGGAATATGGTTGATGAGGACATTTTTTTAATATGTGAAATCATTTAGTTGCACCTGTAAGTTGAGTTGTTCATTTTCTAAACTTTCCGATTAATAGTTTTAATGTCAAATCCCCACCTTTCACAGGGGGTTCCATTTTCTTAATCCTTTTAACCATATTTTTCCATGAATTTTTTGGCCATTTTCCGGGTTTTGGGGCTGATACTGCCCAATTCATATTTCACAAATTCATTTACCCCTTCCTTATCATTTATTTGCCTGTAGAAATTAATGAAAAGTTCTATAACATCTGATTTTAAGAGTGCTTTTTGTTTTAGAGGGAAATCACACCGATTATCCACATCCAGAAGGATATCAATTATATCTCCGGTTAGTTCACCTTTACTTTCCAGAATTTTTGCCGTGTTTTGAATGCACTTCCGGGCGGTCATGAACTTTTCATCATTTATATGGCTGAAATAACGATTGAATAAATTTAAGAACTTGTTTTCTTTATCTGCGGGGGTTAAATTGGCCAGAATGATAAGGGCAAAATCGCGGTGATAAGAGTTGGGGTGATCTAAAAGCACTGCAAAATCCTCCCAGTACTGATAAAACAGTTCTGGTCTCATCTGACTAGCCTGTGAAATCACATTGTAAGAATGGTGGTAAACCATTATTTTACGGTGCGTCAACATCAATTGAACTAGCTCATCCCTAATTTTAGAGTCATTAATGGCCCTTTCAACAAATTCATTTTTATTGAAGTTTTTATCTGATATTTCCAGGATTAAATCATCTCTAAAAAGCAAGAAAATCACCTTGTGTAATTAGAAATTCTCCCAGGACCATCCTTGAGAATTGAAAGTTATGAGATTAATGGTGGGCATTTTCATCTCCACAGTCTTTTATATTTAACTAATGCCGTTTAAATTTAATTTAATCCTATGATTTAACTTCCAAACCAGAAATTGGATTTTATATTTAAATCAAGACCAAAGCTGCTTTGGTTATTTATGAGTTAACCAACAATATTATTTCATCCAAATATAGATGTATTTTATTAAATTGGTATAGTTTGCTAATTCTGGATAATAGGTGAATTTGAGGAATACACATTGAGGGATAAGAAAAGTATAAATACTAAACTGACTAATCAGTCTAATAATTAGTTTAGGATGTTAAGAAATTGAACGAAAAAGAACAGAAAATACTGGACACCTCCCTTAAACTGTTTGTGGAAAGGGGTTTTCACGGGACTTCCACTGCAGAAATTGCCAGAACTGCAGGAGTAGCCACTGGGACACTTTTCCACTACTTCAAAAGCAAGGAAGAACTCATAGATCGTCTTTATATCTACACCAAGGAAAGTATACTGGAGGCAGTACACAGAGATTATGATAACAGTAAACCGTTTAAGGAAAATGTTAAATCATTATGGTTGAAATTTGTGTGTTTGGGGATTAAAGACCATTATAAATTCAATTTTATAATGACTTTCCACTGTTCTCCCTATATTACAGCTTTTACCAAGGGAAGAATTGAGGAAAAATTTGTGGAACTCCTTGAAGTTTATAAAAAAGGATTTGAAGATGGCAAAATCAAGGAAATGTACGACGAACTTCTGATGGATTATTTCTGGGGTAATGTACTCAATACCATAATGCACTTTGAGAAAAACCCGGGAAAAATGAACCAGGAGAATGTAGATCTTTCCTTTGAACTATTCTGGGATGGAATATCACGGTGAGTAAATATTTTTATATGAAACTATTCGACTGACAGGTCAATCTATACGAGGTATATAAAATGCAGTACAGGAAAAATGAGAAAAATGGTGATGAAATTTCGGCACTGGGCTTCGGAGCCATGCGCCTGCCCACCAAAAACGGGACGATTGACAAAGAAAATGCCAAAAAACAGATATATTATGCAATAGACCATGGTGTGAACTTCATTGACACCGCATTCCCATACCATGGTGGAGCCAGTGAATCATTTTTAGGGGAAATACTCAAGGACGGGTACCGGGAAAGGGTTATGCTCTGCACCAAGATGCCATCCTGGTCTATAAAAAAATATGAAGACATGGAAAAGTACCTGGAAACCCAGCTGGACAAACTTCAAACTGACCATATTGACTATTACTTAATCCACAGCCTGGGGAAAGGTAGTTTCGAAAGACTTAAAGAGCTGGGTGTCCTGGAATTTTTAGAAAAGATGAAAAAAGAGGGTAAGATCCATAATATAGGATTCTCCTTCCACGATAACAGCGATGCTTTTAAAGGTATTGCGGATGCCTACCCATGGGATGCCTGTTTAATCCAGTACAACTATCTGGATGAGAAAACCCAGGCCGGGACCGAAGGAGTAGAATACGCACATTCCCAGGGGATTGCCGTGTTTATTATGGAACCATTAAAAGGAGGTATCCTGGCGAACGTGCCAGAAGAAGCCCAGAAGATATGGGATAGTGCACCTGTTCAGCGGAGCCCGGCAGATTGGGCTTTAAGATGGGTACTTGATCATCCGGAAGTGACCTGTGTGATTTCCGGGATGGGTGAATTAAGCCAGGTTAAAGAGAATATCCAGGTGGCAGAAGAAACCCTGCCAGGCAGTCTCACTGAAGATGAATTAAAACTTTACAACGAAGTTAAACAGGTTTACCGGGATCTTATGAAAATTGACTGCACTTCCTGTGGTTACTGCATGCCTTGCCCGGTGGGAGTTGATATTCCGTCATGTTTTGAGATCTACAACCACAAGTACATGTTCAAAACTAAGGGAACATCATTCACATATTTAACACGCCTGGGTGGTGTTTTCAGCGGCAATGAATCCCATGCAGGACTCTGTAACGGCTGCGGAAAGTGTGTGAGGGCCTGCCCCCAGAAACTTGAAATTCCCACACTTTTAGAGGATGTTTCCAAGGAATTGGGAGGAGTAGGATTCCAGTACCGGGTGAAGATTGGTAAAGCAGTCTTAGTGCCTCTTTTTGATGCTTTCCTGTCCATTAGTGACCGTTTCTCACGGAGATCACGTGCCTGAAAACAAGAAAGAACAAGTCCAATTCACCGGAGATCCAGTGAAATCCCCAAATAGTCTAATTAGATAAATAAGATTTATTCGAGTTAAAAACATTAAAAGGCATTGAATTTCACTAGAATTGAAGATCATCACCGGGGGCCTCCTTTCCAAGAAATGATTTATTTTAACTATTTTATGTAAAGAAATAAAAAAATGGAGAAAAGAGAGTTTTTAACTCCCTTTATTGTTTTCTTTTGGGTAGTATTAACCCGGCAGTTACTAATAGGATGGCTAGCCCTATTCCTGCGAGTGGTATTCCCGTGCTTTGCATTCCGATGGTTTTTTCAGTTGAACTGGCTGCAGTGGTTGGAGTAATGGTTACGGTAGCAGTTAAAGTTTGGTAGTCAAGGATGGCTGAGGTCAAAGCTTCACCTGCTGCTTCGTTTCCACGCAGTATTGCAGTTGCTATTCCATTGATGGTTCCCGTAACTATTGATTTACTACCCACATTACCCAGATTAGTAGTGAAGGTCACCGGTGTTTCATCAGGCAAGTGTCCGTCTGCAGGATCGTGAAATATCCCATTAGAATCATATCTGAAATCCGCAGTAAGGATAGATAGTCCACCCTGGGAGATTACCGTTGGATTGGCACTGTAAGTCATGACCAACCATGAAATGTAATCCACATCTCCGGTGATTAGAGCGGGGAAATTTGGGTTGTTAGAACCCCACCAGTTATACTCCGCATTCACAGTACCACTATCACTCTGTATGGCATTAGGTGTGTTGGCAACGATTCGGTTAAAATTCGCAGCCACCACCCCATAAACATCTTGCAGATGATCATTGAAGATTCCTCCACCATTAGTGGCGTTGTTTTGCTTGATGGTGCTACTGGTAATGGTTAAGGTATCCCAGTTGCATATTCCACCACCACTACCTGCGTTGTTCAGCTGGAAGGTAGTATCGGTGATGGTTGCCGTGCCTTGAAGGTTATGTAGTCCTCCTCCAGAAAATTCTGCGCTATTCTCCTGGATGGTACTACCAGTAATGGTTAAAGTATTCCAGTTGGCTATTCCCCCACCATAAGGGGCTGTGTTCTGCCCAATAACGCTACCAGTAATGGTTAGAGTATCAAAGTTGTCAATTCCCCCACCATTATCACCTTGATTTTGTTGGATGGTACTGTCAGTAATGGTTAACTCTCCATCATTGAGTATTCCCCCACCACCACTAGCCTTGTTTTGTTGGATGGTACTACTGGTAATGATCATGGCATCCAAGTTATATATTCCCCCACCCATAGAAGGAGCGGTGTTCTGCTGAATGACACTACCTGTAATGGTCAAATTACCTCGGTTGGATATTCCACCACCATTGCCATCTGCTGTGTTGTTGGTGAGTGTACAGTTAGTGATGGTCAAAACACCCTCATTGTAGATAGCTCCACCCTCACCAGTGGCGTTGTTGTTGGTGAGTTTACAGTTGTTTACCTGGGTAGGTTGGGTTAGTGTTCCACCTTTGTTGGAAATACCCGCCCCATCTCCGTTCCATGTTCCGTCAAAGTAACCATTGGTAATGGTTAAACCCTGTAGTTTTACATTGTTAGCTCCTGATAGTACTTCAATTACTCTGCCATTCTGTTGAGCATCGATGATTACATCATCCGGGTTGTCTGTGACACTTTTCAGTGTTAATTCTTTATTTACGTGGATAGTGCTTTCGTTGTAGGTTCCGGTGTTGAGAATGATTGTATCTTGAGGATTAGCAGTGTCAATTGCAGTCTGGATACTATCGGTGGGACCAATAATTATCTCCGCTGCAGATACAGCTTGTATAGATATCAAAAAGCCAAAAATAAACAAAATAATAGGGATTATATGCTGTCTGTCCATGTTTTCACCTCCTTTTACAATTAATAGAATAATTCTCTTTTTCTATCCGTTAATGATGAAAAATAGTTTAAAACCTTTAAAGATATTAAAAAAGGTTTTGGTGAAATTGTATTGAAGGTCTTGGTATGTTAACGGACAAAAACATATTCTAAACATTAATATTACGACATAACATAAATCATTATGGATACTAATTTAATTGTTTATAACATCCTCCACGCGTTTATTACAAATAGAGCTTTTATGGCCTTTTTAAGATTAAAATGGCTTAGCCTACCACGCTAAAACAGATGAAAAGGATTATTTGGAATATTTTATATTAGTATATTAGTTAGTCTTTTTATAATTCAAAATGAGATGCTTAAAATAAAAAAAAGAATTTAATAATTCTTTCTAAGGCGTCTTATGTATATGGTAGCCCAGATATAGGCTACTGCACATCCCAGTCCTCCTCCTACTACTATTCCCCACCAGACACCAGGGGATCCGAAACCCAGTGTGAAGGCAAATAAGTAAGCGAAAAAGGCGACAAACAACACTTCTCTGATTACCGTCAGGATGAGGGAGGTTACTCCCTTACCCATGGCCTGGAAGATGGAGCTGGCAGTGATTCCCAGCGGAACAGTGAGGTAAAACAGGAACATCACCTGTAAGAAGGCTGCTATGGATGGTGCCATGAATGCGCTTTCCGGGGAGTAGGTGAATATGCTGGCTATGTTCCCGGCAAATACATAGGATAGTATGCCTGTCACTACTGCGATTCCCACTCCTAACTTGGCTGAGTAGCTCAATGCTATGGAAAGGTTTTCATATTTCCGAGCTCCGTATGCTGCCCCGGCCACGGTAATGGCTGCGGTTCCAATTCCAATTGGTGGTATCATAGCCATCATCACCACCCTCCAGCCGGCGGTGTAGACTGCCACTGCCTCTGCTCCCCCAGTTATCACCAGGATAATGTTTAAAACTATTCCAAGGACAGACATGACCAGTGTCTCAACACTGGCAGGTAAAGCCACCAGTAAAATGTTTTTCACCACATTCCAGCTTGCTTTGAAGTCTTTTTTCGCGAAAGAAACATAAGTGTCTCTTTTTATAAGTAGCCAGTAGATCATGAATATGCAGGCAATGGTACTGGAAAGTACGGTGGCCCAGGCAGCTCCACTAACTCCCCATCCGAAGTAATATATGAATATGGGGTCCAGGATTATGTTCAGGATGGATGTTGCTGCCATGGCGTACATGGGACGATTCACATCCCCCTCTGCTCGGAGTATACCCGAGGCTACACTGGAGAAGATCAGGAAGATCAGTCCTCCAAACACTATCTGACCGTACTCTATGGCCAGGCTCAGTGTAACACCAGCACCCATCACCAGGAGGATGTTGGGTAAGAATAGTAATAGTATAACTGTTGCCACGGCCGATACTGCTATTGTGATGAGTATAGAATGCATTGCTGCATTATCTGCACCTTTTTTGTTGTTAGCGCCTATGCATCTGGCGATTAATGATGTAGCCCCCGCCCCCAGACCATTACCCAACCCAATAACTATCATGAAGAGGGGGTTAATGAAACCTAACGCAGCAAGGGCATTTGGCCCTAGACCAGCAACCCATATACTGTCTGCCAGGTTGTAGGCCATGATCAGAAGCATAGAAATGATCATTGGCACTGCCAGTACCCTGATGGCTTTTTTAGGTTCTCCAGTGACCATGGAGATACGCTGATCCACGTCTTTGGAACTTTCCGTATTAGTATTCATCTTTTTCTCCGTTTTAATACTCTAAAAACATTCGACTAAGAGGTTTTAAGATTTTAAAAACCTATTAACTCATTTAAATTAATTTAACTCCAATTAAAGATGCAATTTAGATAACAGGAGTTACTATTCAAGTTATTTAGCTGGAATAGGTAAAATTAGATTCAACAATATTAAATTGTAGATACAGATATATATCTTTGTGGTCCTGTGGATAAAATCGTGTTAGTTGGGATTTCCCTTGAAATTATTCTAGTAATTCCATAATTTATATTTAAATCAGATCAATTTTAATAAGTTGAATCAGTAATCAATTTTAAAAATCTTACTTAAAATATTACTTAAGATGATTTATATTTCAAAATAATTTAAACACTTGAATTTCAAAAACATCATCACATATAATATCACCAAACCGACTTAGAATAACCCATTACATCCTTTAAGGAGAAATTAAATTTGTACGACGTTATCGTTATTGGAGCAGGACCTGCTGGTTGTATTGCTGCTAAAAAATTGGGAGAATCAGGTTATAAAGTTTTATTAACCGAAAAAATGAGTTTACCCCGGGAGAAGTCATGCTCGGGCATTCTAATACCAAAGTCAATCCAGATGGTTGAAAAGGAATTTGGGAAAATACCAGAGAGTGTTTTCTCCCATCCCCCCATTAATCAGGGAATTGTAATTAACAGTGCCCATGGGAAGGAGTACCGGTTTGAAAGTGAAGGTTACAATATCTGGAGGAACTTATTCGACCAGTGGATGAGCCTTAAAGCAGAATATGCTGGTTGCACCCTTCAAACTCTCACTTCAGCTACAGTTTGTGAAGAGGAAAAAGATCATATCAGGGTGACCTTCGCCAGGATGCCTGCAGTTAAGGGTGGCAATGATTTAAAAAATGGAAAACCTGAAATCTTTCATGAGAAGGCCAGGATAGTAATATCCTGTGATGGGGCATCCAGCAGGATAAGAAGGGATATTCTAAAATCACCCTCGGATCACATAATCACTTATCAAACCTTCTGTAAAGGTAGTATTGATCTTGATTATGGTTTTTTCCATGCCTTTTTAGATCCGCAATTTTCACAGTACGATGCCTGGTTCAATGTGAAGGATGAGTACCTGATTATGGGCGTGGGGGTTAAAGATGCCTCCCTCATGAAACATTACCATTCTAAATTCGTTTCATATCTTAAATCACAACATAATGCACAGATAGATTCATTTGAAAAGGAGGAGGTGGGTTTAATGCCCCACATCACACCTGAGTTTAGGGTGGATCTGGGAAAGGGTCGGGTTCTTTTTGCAGGGGATGCTGCCTATCTTTTAAACCCCATGGGTGAGGGAATATCCAGTGCCCTGGCCAGTGGTTCCGCTGCAGCTGAGGCCATTAAAACTGAATTTGCATCTGGAAGTGATGTAAATCCAAGTAATGTGTTGAATACTTATGAAAGTAATTTAAAAGGAGAGATAGAGTACATGATAAGGCAGTGGAAGTTTCTGAGTACGATTTCCCCTGAGTTTAGGTCCTTCCAAAACAATGCCCACCGTTTTCCCTAGTAATATCAGGAATGGTAAGGTACTTATGGGACTTTTGGTGATGATTTTCAATAAAAAAGTTTTAAATAATAACCGTTTGTGAAGATAATGGTATCAAAGGAGGTGAAAGTTTGAACAAAAGGTTAATAGCTATAATATTGATTGTGATCGTAATTTTAGTAGCAGCAGGAGCATGGTTCTTTTTGAAACCATCACCGTCGGTGAATATCACCCTCACTAACAACACCAGTAGCAGTGTTAATACCGCTAATCAGCACATAAACCAGACTAATAACACCACTACTAATATAACTGCAGCAAAGGCAAAAGAACTGGCAGGTAAGTATGTTGGGATGGGAGTGACACTTGAAACACCCACACTGACCACTTATAAGAATATTCAGGTGTGGAAAGTGCCAGTGGCAACCTATTCACCCAACAAGACCTATCTGGATCCAATCTATATCAACGCCAAAACAGGAGTACGGGTGACTTAAAATCACCCTTTTATTTTTATTTATTTTTAATTAACCCAGTTGAATGGAAATATAAATTTAGAAATCGACTGATAAATAGCTTTATTTATTATTTACATCTTTTATAAACCTTAATCACAATTTTATGAGTGTGTGGGTAATTATAAATAAAATTATTTTTTCACCTTTAACTGGAGTTTAGGGTGATTTCCGGTGAAATTCTGGTGTGATCTGGGTGTCAATTTGGAAAAATCATTTATCCAATGGGAGAGTTAGTTATAGCCAGCCAAGTAAAGGAGGTGAATTAAAAGAAAGCAGCATTTGCTTCTCATGCCATGTTGACCCCTATCTGTCGCGCCCAATTTTAAACCACCCAAAATGTAGATCAACCTCAAGATCAGGCCGGCAAACCCGACGTCAACATGGTAAGAGACTATTTTAAAATCATCTCCTTTTGGGCTGTATTATTATAAATTAATTTATTTTTTTATTTATCAACTGAACATGGAGATGTATTAATTTACAACTCTTTGCCCTTTTCACCATATTATCACCTTTTAGGAGACAATTATGAGAGAGTTTGTTACAGCCCGTGCCCTGCATGGTAGAATGCAAAAAATCCTGGAAGACTAAACTCAAATCCGGCTTGTATCTCTTAAAACCATGGCTAGAAGGGCATCCTCCATTAAATCGGGAAAATGAATCCCAGACCATGACCACCACCATATAAATCTAAAATATGATTATGGTTTACTTTTTAATTCCCCTGACAAATATTTAACCCTATTTTACAACAGGCAAGTCTAGGAATTCACTGTAAAAAAGTTCTGCTTCACTTAAAGCATGCTTTTCATTCCTGTTGAGTGTTATGAAGGGATGGTACTCCATCAACACTTGACTCTTTTTGAATGTGCGCTTCCAGGTGCCAATAATCTGACCATTGATGGCAATGGTGGGCCTGTAACGATTTTTCAAACCCATTATAGTTTTTTTAAGATTCAGGGAAGCACTTCGATCCCGGTAGGCAAATAAGTACTCATCATAGGTGGGCAAAAGATGGGCTACAGGCATATCAGGTATATTAGGTTTTGATCCAGAATACCAGTATATCTCGCCACCAACTCTTTCCTGGATGAATTCGGACTTAACTGCTTCTGAACCGGTCCGGGCATCAGTTGCCAGTAGTCCGGACCACCAGATGAAATCTCCAATTGTAGCCGGGCCACGGCTTTTAAAGTAACGCCTAGCCAGCTCTGCCAGTGCTGCTTCACGTTTCAGGCTACTTTTTGGGATGGAATCCATTGACATGTAGATGGGATTATTATGTTCCACTCCACACTGGCAGATAATCCCATCAAGAGAAGCCCTCTGTAACATGTAAGCAGCTCGCTGCCCTTCTGTGGAGATCCGCCTCTTCTGGAGAACAGCCAGTAATTCCTTCCGATTAAGTTCCCTACCACCTTCAAGAGCCTTTTTTAACACATTATTACTGTGTTTTAGAGTTTTTTCATCTAATTCAAGCTCCCAGTACCTGCGTGCATTACTTGTAATGATACGGGGTGCTAGGAGCTTCAGCATCCAGTGAATATCCTTTGCAGCGACTAAATGCAGGGTACCTCGCATGAGCCAGGTTCTGAAGATGCTTTTTTCGGTGATTGCCTTCTCCACATCGGCATCACGAGTCCCTGGCAGGCGGAGGCCCACCGCCCATTTAGCACCAGGGTAATCCTGGCCCTGAATAGCCCCCATCTGAGAGATTAGTTCATCTGGCTTCTTGAACTTGGTATGGATGAGCTGTTGATTTAGAAGTCTTGCCATTGCAATTTCAGATGGATTCATGATAACTATTATCCTCCCTTAAATCATGAGTCTAGATGTAGATTTCTATGTCAGTTATTTTACTTTAGTTCTGGATTATTCAAAATGTTAATCAGGGCCAGTATGGTCACAAATATCATGGTGAAAACCGTGATAAGAGCCATGGAAACTGTAATGTCATTGTACTGGTAAAAAATGGATAGTATGGTGCCCAGACCAGTTATACCATAAACAACAGTTGCTTCAATCCAGTAAGGTTTATTAGAAAGTTTAGAAACTATTTTCACATTAACAGAGTCGTATTTGTAAAGATACAAGGCGAATATCTGGAAGAACAGGTAAACCACCAGGAACCAACCAAAGAAGTTGGAAATGGGAACCCCAAAGTAAGCCCCAGGATAAGTCCACACCCAGAAGCCCTGTAAGGTGGATGATATGGGGTCAACACTTAAATCCCACATTACCATGATGAATGCAGCTATGAATGGTACTATGAAGATCTGTTTTCCCTCAAGTTTTTTGCTGTATTGGCCGGTTAATATGTGTGATAGCACCCATGATAGGTATCCTATTGCAAAATAGGCGAATATAATTATTAATGGGACAGTTAACAGTCCTAAAGAAGGAGAGTAATGATAAAACCCAAATGGGAAGCCTGTGGCTATGCTCAGGTTTTCAAAAGAGAAGCTAACTGCCCAGGTGATGAGGAAAAAGATTAGAATATTCTTTTTTCCATAGCGCTCGGTTCCATGGACCACTGCAAGGATAAATAGAAGAGCAGTTACTAAAAAGGTATCCAGTGCAAGTAGATTGGTATTGCTGTAAGAAAAAACTACGAGAATGTTTGCTATTAAGAAAACCAGTATTAACGACCATCTTAACTTGCTAAATCCTTTTCCATCTTTTTTAACCGTTTCATTTCCCATTCAACCCCTCCTATGAGTCTATTTATATTCAACATATTTAATACATGTATCTTTCCTTAAGCAGGATTTTATCACCATTAAATCAGAATGACCCACGAATATTAGTTTTATTTTATAACAATAAAATTATGAACTGTCATGTTACGAAATGTTTATATACATAATAGTTCTATAATATAACTATAGGTGGGAGAATAAATTAACATAATTTCCACCCAAAAAAACAACTGGTGATACAATGCATGGTGAAATGAAAGGCGGGCATATGCACGGCGAAATGAAAGGCAGGTATATGCACGATGAAATGAGAAAAAATTGGATAAAAAAGTCAGTGCTTATGAAAGAAATAATGGAACATCTTTCTCCTGAAGACAAAAAGAAACTGGCAGCTATGAAACTGGATATGAAAATATCCTTGGTAGAAAAGAAAAACGAAATACTTAAGGACAGGAAGGAGCTTGTAGCTAAGAAATTAGATATGAAGACCTATGCATCCGAAAAGGAACTCGAAATACTCAAAGCACTGCGCGACATGCTAAAATCCAAAGATTAATTTTTAGTAAGCTAGTAACCTAGATTTTATTAGCTTATAAATATCTTTTTTTAATTTTCAAACTTATTTTGATAGGTAACAACGCAAAGATACCAAAAATATTGATTTTATCCTAATTATCCCTTTCCAAAAGAAGTAATTTGAATAATCTTTTAAAAAAAATTGAATATTCTTTAAAAAATAATTATTTTCCTAAAACAGTTATGTTCCGAAATGTTTTTTTATATAATTGTTATATAGAATAACTAACTGGTGACAAAATGGAAGATGAAAGACTAGACAAAATAGTGGACGATCTGTACCTTTTTTTCCCACTTTTTAGGAAAAAAATCTTCAAACATAAAAGAAGGTTGCATCAAGGGAAAATACCACACTCATATTATCACGTGCTGAAAATACTCGATAAACATGGGGACCTACCCATGTCTGAAATTGGGAGAAAAGTTCACATATCCAAATCAAACATGACCTCTTTAATCGATAAACTTGTTGAAAATGGATTAACAGAACGGTTACCTGATCAAAACGATCGAAGAGTGATTAATATCTCCATCACCAATAAAGGAAAGGATATTTTAAGGGACTGGCGAAAGTATTCCAATAATGAGATTAAAAAGAGCCTATCGGTTCTATCCGAGGAAGATCTGGAGAAATTCTACGAGTCAGTTGAGAATATTAAAGATATTCTCTATAAATTAGGAAATGATTAACAATCCAATAATCTTTAAAAATTTTTATAAATCTAATAAATCTAATTTATCAAAAAATAAAAAAGTTTAAAACTGCAAATTTTAAATTATTTCCTTCCAGGAGATGCGAATGAAGGCCATAGAAACCCTAGACCTCACAAAAAGATTCGGCAGCCTAACAGCCGTGGATAAGGTGAGTTTACAGGTGGATCAGGGGGAAATATTTGGGTTATTAGGCCCTAACGGTGCCGGTAAAAGCACATTCATCTCCATGTTATGCACTATTTTGAAACCCTCACAGGGCACAGCCAAGGTTGAAGGTTATGATATTAATAGTGAGGCCTCGAATGTACGGCGTTCCATAGGCATAGTCTTCCAGGATCCCAGTATAGATGATAAACTCACCGGCATGGAGAACATGGAATTGCACGCAGATTTATATGACGTGCCCCGAGACTTGATGCACTCCCGGATAGAAGAAGTATTGCAACTGGTGGAATTAGAGGATCGTGCCTCCAATTTCGTTAACACCTATTCTGGTGGTATGAGACGCAGATTAGAGATAGCAAGAAGTTTGATCCACTATCCTAAAGTATTATTCCTGGATGAACCCACCATCGGCCTGGATCCCCAAAGCCGTGACCACATCTGGAATTATATAAAGGATTTAAAGAAACGAGAGAACATAACCATTATCCTCACCACCCATTACATGGAGGAAGCAGATAAACTCTGCGACCGCATCGCCATTATTGACCGAAGCAGGATCATCGCCCTGGACACTCCCCAAAACCTTAAAAGTGAACTGGAAGGGGAGACCATCATCATCGAGTCCAGTGATAACGATCTCTTATCCCGTAAACTAACTGAAGTCAAACTTGCTGATACCATTCTTAAAACTAATAATGAACTTAACTTGTGTGTTGAAAATGCCCACACCGCCCTGGCCCGTATAGTTGAGCTGGCAGTGTCATTGGGTATACACATTGATAACATAACCATCAGAGAACCAGATTTAAACGATGTTTTCATGCATTTCACTGGTCGTGAAATCCGTGATGGTGGTGGCACCAAAGCACTCAGCGGCATGGGCGCTGCAATGAGGAGGCGGATAAAATAAGCGAACTGAGAGGGATTTCTGCTTTATGGCGGCGTGAACTTATACGTTTCATCCGGGATCGCTCCCGATTGATCAGCTCAGTGATAACACCGATTTTATGGCTTGTAATCTTTGGTGGAGGTTTAGGACTTTCCATCTCAGCAGCCACTGGTCTTAACTACACTCAATTCCTCCTACCCGGGATTATTGCACAAACACTTCTTTTTACAGCAATATTTCTGGGCATATCCGTGATATGGGATAGGCAGTTTGGTTTTATGAAGGAGATACTGGTAGCACCCATTAGCCGGGTATCCATCTTTGCCGGTAAAATGTTTGGAGTCGGCACCGCAGCCATTATACAGGGAATTATCGTTATCATACTCGGATATCTTATTGGAGTGCCCCTGAGTCTGTATGCAGTTAGCATGGCAGTACCCCTGATGATAATAATTACAATAGGTTTAACCTGCATTGGTCTGGTCATCGCCAGTCTCATGACCAGTCTGGAAAGCTTTGGGACAATTGTAACCTTTGTTAACATGCCCATGTTCTTCTTAAGCGGAGCACTATTCCCAGTTACCAACTTACCAGCCTGGATAAGGTGGACTTTCTATATCAACCCCCTCACCTATGGGGTGGATGCTTTGCGGGGAGTCATGATAAGTGGCTGGCAAACTCTACTGCCACTCGAGTATGATATATTGATTATATGCGCCTTTGACGTGGTTATGGTGGTTATTGGAACTTATCTTTTCAGTAAAAGACAGTAACCAGAACTAAAAAAAACTTAAACTCCTTCCCAACAGGGTTTTTAACCTAACAGGGTTTTTAAATTAATATTAATGGAGACATTTTTGATGGTTGACGAAAAAAATTACTACAACTCCAAAAAATCAGAGATTTTGGCCCAATTTAATGAGTTCTGTGAACGTGTTGGTGTCTTAATCGAAGAAAAATATGGTAAAAACTTCAAGGAAGAAGTTATGAGTGAGATTAAAGAAGAATATGAATCTATCTATGGAGAATTGCCTTATATTGGTGGAGATGAGAATTCTTTAACCCGTGATCTTGTTGGTGCTGCAGAGAGCCTCGCATTTTATTTAGTTTTAAAAAGGCATGGAAAACCTTTAAAAGAAATTGGGGAGATGGCTTATAATGCAGAAGAACAAGCATTTAAAGATCATCCAGAAGCAGTCCCTCCTATGAACAATCCCGAGTTTTTTCCCTATATGAAATATGCTGCCGAAGTTTCTCTTAAAAAAAGATTTCCAGGAGACTGGGTTTACGAGTTCATAGAGGGAAATGATGAATTTGATTTAGGCATGGATTTTACCGAATGTGGCATACAAAAATTCTACCATGAATATGATGCAGACGAATTCACCCCTTATCTGTGTGCTATGGACATCCCCATGAGTGAATGTGGTAATTTAGGCCTTCACCGAACACAGACACTTGCTGAAGGCTGTGAAAGGTGTGATTTCAGGTATAACGGTGGAAGGGAAACTAAAGTTGCCAATACTGTGATTAAGAAAGATTGAATTTTAATTAATTGGGATATTCTTATGAATAAAATAAATTGGGAATATTTTAGTAATCTCAATAGATTTAGGTAATCTCAATAGACTTAGTAATCTCAATAGACTTAGTAATCTCAATAGACTTAGTAATCTTAAAAGACCAACTTCACATAGAATTATTAGATAAACTTCGTTTTTAGACTGTTCATAATCCCCTTAATAACCATGTGAATTAATTTTTTATTTTTGTAACAATAGTTTTTTAATATTCCCAAATTCAAATATATTAACTGGGTGAGAAAAATGGTTAAGGTCAATGAGGATGCTCCAGTACTGGCTAAGGTAGAAATTGAAATTGAAGCAGATTTGGATACTGTGTGGAATATCATGGCGGATATTGAATCCTGGCCAAATTGGAATCCAGATGTGAAAGATGTTGTTCTTCATGGTGATTTAAAACCAGGAACACATTTCCAGTGGAAAGCAGGACCTGGAAAAATAACATCAGTACTGCAGAATGTGGAACCTCCCCATCTTTTAGCCTGGACCGGGAAGACCATGGGTGTTAACGCCATCGATGTCTTTAAATTTGAGTTTGTAAATGGTAAAACCATTGTCAAAGAAGAAGAATCATGGGAAGGTCTTTTAAGCCGTGTTATCCACGGAAAGTTGCAGAAAATGCTGGAAGAATCTTTAGAGTCCGGTTTGAAATATCTTAAAGCTGAAGCAGAGTCATTAAAAGATTAGAAAGATGGGTTTTCAATAAAGATTAAAACAATTTTACACAAGTAAGGATCAAAAATCATGAGGCAAAAACTAAATCTCATCACTTTAGGGGTAAGTGACCTTGGAAAATCCCTGGAATTTTATGAAAAAGGATTGAACTGGGAAAAATCTCCATCAAGTACTGGTGATCTGATTTTATTTAAATTAGGCGGTATGGTTCTGGCTTTGTATCCAAGGAAACGTCTTGCAGAAGATGTAACGGTAGAAGACAGTCCAACTGGTTTTTCAGGTAGTACCTTTTCTTATAATGCCCAATCAGAAAGTGAAGTGGATGAGGTAATTGAAGAAGTTAAAAATTTAGGGGCAGAAATAGTGAAACCTCCTCAGAAAGTATTCTGGGGTGGTTATTCCGGATATTTTAAGGACCCTGATGGTCATCTTTTTGAAGTGGCTTTTAACCCGTTATGGGGATTTGATGAAAACGATGATTTAGATTTACCCTGACCATAAACCTTCCCTTAAATTTATTCCCCTTAAATCTATTCATTTTATTGAGGCATATCTTACGCAAGAAGTTGTGATATGAAATCGGAATATTGGCTCCGATCTGCAGATGCCCCGAATACAGAGTTCCCATACTTAACAGAAACTTTAACAGGTATAGACTTATTTTGAAGCATTTCTGCCATGACAAGATTAGAATCCTGCACATCCCTTCCAGCTAAGGCGTAAACTCCTGCTGTAATGTTTCCTGGAGATTTTAAGTTTTCTAGATAGGTTGTTATTGGGCCGGTAGGTTTAGCCCCATAGGTTGGGCTTCCTACAATTAAGATGTTGTATCCTGATGGATCTGAGGCCTCGTTTGATCTAACTCCAGCAAGTTTGACCTCGTAACCTTCTGCTTTTAAATCCTCAGCCATGTACCCCGCTGCAGTTTTGGTTCCCCCTGATAAGCCCGGGTCATATACAATCAATGCTTTACCCATAGCTGCACCCTCTGGTTTAATTGTTTCAGATGCAGAACTTCCAGAATAACCCACTGCCCAGGCCGCTACCATAATCAAGATTATTATACCAATGATAATACCAATTATTACCCCTATGCGCAAAATATCAACCCCTCAATAAGTGATTTTCTATTATTTAGTTGGTTTTATGATTTATAAGATTAAGCTCCTTTCAACAATTGGAATTGAAAATAATATTCGAAAAGAACTAATTAGAGACCCATTTAACTCTCCTGATCTTATTTTTTTAATGTTTAAGAACGTTATCAGGGCACAATTTTGTCATGAGTCACTATTATTGATAAAACATGAAAATAAGGGTCGAAACGCGAATCCAAAGATTTATAGAATGTCCTTAATCATATTAATAAAATGTATTTTCAATGATCAATTTATGTCAACTGATAAGGTGGATTATAAGGTCTAAATCTATTCAAATCCCGTGAAAACTCAAATGGTAATTTAAAGAGGGAAACTAAAAGATGAGTACTGTACAGGTAGAGGTTCTGCGTCGAGAGGCTGCGGAAGAGGAAAGAAAAGAAATAGAACGAATCAGGGAAAAATACAAAGAAAGAAAAACCCGGCTCCAATACCAAAAGGATTCCACCACCCTCGACCAAGAAAAACAAGCACTCATACAACAAGCCGAACAACAAGAACAACAAGAAAAAGAACAAATCAAACAAAAATACAAACAAAGACAAAAAAACGGCCAACTCAACACCACCAACCACACCACCAACCAAGAAATACAAGCACTCATACAACAAGCCGAACTACAAGAAAAAGAACAAATCAAACAAATCAGGAAAAAGTACAAAGAAAGACAAACTATCATACAACAAGAAAAAGAACAAATCAAACAAGAACTCAAACCAAACAAGCAAGACATAACTACAAAAAACATTAAAAAGGAAGATCTTTATAAAAAGGCTTTAAATAGGGAAGTAAAAGAGAATAATGATATTTGGGAACGTTTTCTCATAAAGTCTAATCAGGATGCTGAAAGTTTTGATCATTTAGGGGAAATAGATGATAAACTTGATAGTGATGTGCTTGAAAGTGAAAATTTGGAGATAACGGAGCTTAAAGGGGAAACTGAAGAATTAAAAACAGTTGATAGATCTGCAATACTGGCAAAATACAGTATAACCGACATTCAAGAAGATGATGTTAACCGCATTCTAGAAAACTTCGATAGACCCATAATTGATGATAATATTGAAGAAATAGAAGAAAAAATAGTTTCAAATATTAAAAGAGTTGCTCTGTCTCATCCTAAAATTGAATGGGTTAATGTACTGGTGTTTTTAGATGATAAGGAATTGGAAGGGAACATAAAAATATTTGCAGAATATGACGATGGAAGTTTACTCAAGCGCATAATATCTGAAGATAATAAAAAGTTAGAAGTAGAATTAATTCAAATCGCATTATATGAAGTCTGGGATGTTTTTACCACACTAGGGGTTAACATCGATGATCTTGAATCAAA
This sequence comes from Methanobacterium sp., assembly GCF_016217785.1. Classification (NCBI taxonomy): domain Archaea; kingdom Methanobacteriati; phylum Methanobacteriota; class Methanobacteria; order Methanobacteriales; family Methanobacteriaceae; genus Methanobacterium; species Methanobacterium sp. The sequence goes on along the minus strand of NZ_JACRGA010000026.1, from coordinate 20,565 downwards.
AATAGATGTTGAGATCGAACTAGACAAGGCATAATTATAACATATTAATTGGAGTAATTTTTAATGAATTTGATATCTTAAAAACGCTTTAAGATTCCCATCACTTCTTCTTCACTTACATCTGACCATTTAATATAAGCATCTGCCACTGCAAAGGACCATCCACTTCGAAGATTTGCACAATATAAACTATCCACATCCGAGATCACTTTTCTAATGGCATCCCAATGAGCAGTTGGAACTGCAATGATAATTTGATCTGCATCAGCTTTCTTTAGAGCTTCTACAGCCACAAGCATCGTGAAACCCGATGCAATTCCATCATCCACTAATATTACATGACGTCCAGCTACTTGGGGGGAAGATCTTCCTCTTTGAAACTTTGATACACGTTTTTTAACTTTAGTTAGAGTCTTTTCTATTCCCTCTTGAACCACGTCATCTTTAAGCCCAAGTCTTGATATTATACCTTCATTTAAACGAATTGTGCCATCAAAGGCCACTGCCCCATAACCTGCTTCAGTGTTCCAGGGAAGCGTGATCTTACTCACCACGGCTACTTCAAATGGTAGTTGAAGTTTAGTAGCAATTACAGCCCCTACTGGAATTCCCCCTGCAGGGATTGCAAAAACAACTGCATCTGTATTCTTGTACTCTTTGAGCATGTCTCCAAGAACTTCTCCTGCATGCTCACGGTCACGAAAAACTCCTACCTGATTCCTCAAATCTGGAATTTCGAAGAAATTATTTTGCTTTTGAGATGTCATGAAGAGATCTCCTTATTAGATAGTCCGATATTTACGAGAGAGTCATTAATTCTAACCTGAACCCAAGTTGTTAAGTTTTACTTACTTTCTGTAATATTTCATTTGAGAAATATATAATAATACAATACTATTTTCATTTTCTTAGTCCCACATTTTCATTATTACAGGAACCTAATCATGAACCTAATCATGAACCTAATCGGATCCATGCCCAAAAAAAATTATTTGCGTCAACCATTGCGTCAACCATTGCGTCAACTACTTAAAAATGTAATGTGTTGCCTTGCTCTCACCCTTTTTTTCTATTAAATCCATATCTAAAAGCTTTTTTATCTCTTTATGAGCTGCTTGACGCGATATACTAAACGTGTTTTGAATTTCAGCACTTGTTATTTTTCCTCGGGTACTAATATATTCCATGATCATGATTTGCCTTTCATTAAGTTCTATTTGACCTTTTAGCCCCTTCTTATGTTGTTCTGGTGAAATCAGCAGAATTTGTTCTTTTACTCGGGATATTGATGTTAAAACTCCTTTCAAAAAATTTAACCCGGAAATTTCAATATCCCACCGCAGATCACTGAGTTACGGTCACTTTACATCAGTAAATTGTTCTTTTTATTTTATAGCTAAAATTTTTAATCAAATACAGTTATTTTACCCCATCCATTGCATCTTGAACAAGTTTTACGCCCAGTTCCCTCACAATAACTGCAGGAATACCATTTTGTCTCTCCTCCATAAGTTTTGTGCTCCCCTCCTTCACCCCCACAATCACTGCAGCTCACTTTTCCACTACCACCACAATCTGGGCAAGTTACTTCACGACTCATTTCCCTACCTCCTTTTCAGAATATATAAAATAGATCATGAAATTTGATAATGATACCTGTATTAATGTGTAGCATCATATATTTATTTATTTTCATATGAACTTATTTTATAATGGATAGAAGGTATATAAATCCCACTTGAAAAAGGTAAATTGAAACAGCACTGCAAAAAGAAATTGAAGGAATTTTTGAGCATTTCAAAAAGCACTATCAAGACTTCAAAAATTTTACAGTAAAAAGTGACTTTTATGGGATAAATCCGTTAAATTTGACATAATAGGCGAAGACAAATTTTCTGTAAAAAATTCTATTGATGAACGTGGTAGTGGTATAAGACGACTTTTAATGGTATCTTTTTTCCAATATATGGCTGGAAATAAACGTGATGATGAAAGATTAATTTTCGGAATTGAAGAACCTGAAAACTCCCCTCATCCAGGTCTTCAACGTGAATTGTTTGACTCACTTGCAAAAATAGCAGAAGAGGGGCACCAAATAATTATTACTTCTCATTCTCCTGTATTCGCAGGCTCAGCTAATATGGACAGTATTGCACTCATTGTAAGAAATAAGGGCATAGCAGAAGCTAAGCAATCATCTGATTTTGATGCTTCAGAAATTGCTGAAGAATTGGGAGTTGAACCAGCTGATCAAATAACAAGTTATAAAGCGTGCATTTTTGTTGAAGGTAAAAATGATATGGATTTTTTTAGTGAAATTGCTTCAAAAATGAAAGCAAATAGCCGAATTTCTGAAGATTTCAGCGATAAAGATATAGGTTTCATAATACATGGTGGAGATAACCTAAAACATTTCGTTGATGCAAATGCCTTAAGTAGATTAAGCAAGCGATTTGGAGTTGTCATTGATAGTGACAGAGAAGATCATAGTCACAACATTCCTCAAAGAAAATTAAATTGGAAATCTAAATGTGAATTAAGTGGCGGAAAATTTTTTATTTTGAAAAAAGGGAGATTGAAAACTATATATACCCCGAAGTCATTTATAGAGAACTTGGAAAAGATGATGGTTATGATGATTTTTCTGATATGAAAAACCCTTAGAGAAAATGTTTATGAATTAAATATTGGTATCTTTGAGAATCAAAATCGTTTATTATAATGAAATCACACCATCTGCTGTTACATAAAAAAAACTAAGAAAAATGTTTACTATAGAAAATTCTAATTTAGATTTCATAAATTACTCCTCATTTTATCAATAGATGAATGATAGAAAATTCTCCTATCAACAATTTATGCTATTATCACATTCCATAAAAACTATAATAATAGTCTTAAGAATTGAAGAGTTTAAGTAGTTCTTAAAAAGAGAAACCAAAAATATAGTACGCCGGGACAGGGATTTGAACCCTGGAGGAGCCATGCTCCACGGGATCTCAAGTCCCGCGCCTTACCTGGCTAGGCTATCCCGGCTAGCGATTTACTTTTAGTTTATCAACCTATTAAAAGGTTTGGGATTGGTATATCCCAGGAAAAAAGATTAATAAATATATAAAATATGGGTAATTTTTTTAAGCTGTTGTTTTCAGCTGTGAATATTTGTTTATTTTTTACCTGGTTTAAGTTATTTAATAACTTAACTGCGGAGTTCGATTTCGATGCTCACGTTGTCAGGTACGTTGACTTTCATTACCTGTCTCATGGCTCGTTCATCGGCTTCGATTCCTACCAGTCGTTTGTGGATCCGGAGTTCCCATTTTTCCCAGGTTGCTTTTCCTTCTCCATCCGGTGATTTCCGGGTGGGTACTACCAGTTTTTTGGTGGGTAATGGTATTGGTCCGGAGAGATCTACACCGGTTCTTTCAGCAATTCTTTTGAGCTGGTCACATACATAGGCCAGTTTTTCTGGGTCGGTGCCGGTGAGTTTGATTCTAGCTTTGTTCATTAGTCTATTCCTCCATTAAAAACAAAGAGAAGGTAACATAAACCGGGAAGATCCCGGTCTACCTTCAATTAAATTTATCCCAAATCTATTTTGCTGGCACCAGGTCGATGCACATACCAGCAGCCACAGTCTGGCCCATATCACGGATAGCGAACCGGCCCATGTGTGGTATGTCCTTGATCTTCTCGATGACCATTGGCTTGGTAGGTTTGACTACTACGAAAGCTGCGTCCCCGGTTTTCAGGAAGTCTGGGTTTTCTTCTTTAACCTGACCAGTAGCTGGGTCCAGTTTTTTCTGGAGTTCCAGGAAGGTACAGGCAACCTGTGCGGTGTGACAGTGGAATACGGGGGTGTAACCCACGGTGATAACACCAGGGTGTTGTAAGACCACAATCTGTGCGGTGAATTCTTTGGCAACGGTTGGTGCGTTGGTGGTGTGTCCGGCCACGTCTCCACGGCGGATGTCGTTTTTACCCACTCCACGTACGTTGAATCCTACGTTGTCACCAGGTTCTGCTGAATCCAGCATTTCGTGGTGCATTTCGATGGATTTTACTTCTCCGCTTACACCTGGTGGTTCGAAGATAACGTTGTCCGCTTTCTTCATGATACCGGTTTCCACTCGGCCCACTGGTACGGTTCCCACTCCAGTGATGGAGTATACATCCTGGACTGGTACTCGTAGTGGTAGTTGGGTTGGTTTTTCTGGTGCAGTGAACTCGTCCAATGCTTTAACCAGACTTGGTCCCTTATACCATGGGGTGTTTTCGGATGGTTTGGTTATGTTGTCCCCTTCAAATGCAGATAGTGGTATGAAGTTGATATCTTTGGGCTTGTAAGCCACAGTTTTAATCAGGTCTGAAACTTCTTCTTTGAGTGCGTTGAATTTTTCTTCACTGTAGTCCACCAGGTCCATTTTGTTTATACCAATGATGAGCTGGTTGATACCGAGGGTACGTGCTAGAAATGCGTGTTCCTTAGTCTGAGGCATTACCCCATCATCAATAGCTACTACCAGTACTGCAGCGTCTGCCTGTGATGCACCGGTGATCATGTTTTTAACGAAATCACGGTGACCGGGACAGTCCACAATGGTGAACTCGTACTTGGGAGTTTCAAACTTGGCGTGGGCCAGGTCGATGGTCACTCCTCTTTCTCTTTCTTCGGACAATTTGTCCATAACGAATCTGAACTTGTTTTCTCCGTCAGATAACTGTTGTTCAGCGATAGCTCCGGACTGTAATAGAAGGTGACCCACCATAGTGGATTTACCGTGGTCTACGTGTCCGATAAACGCCAAATTCATGTGTTCTTTTCCTTTAGCCATAAAACATTCCTCCAATAAAATTCTCTTTCTATAATATTTAGAGAGCTTACTAAGCGTACTGGTTGGATTTATTTATTCCCCTATTTAAATTAACCAGTATAACATTTGTGATCTGGATGAACCATTGTAGTAATGGTTATGTGTTATCCAGATTTTGTATGGTATTCCCCCACAATTTAAGGGAATACTACCCAAAAAATTAAGGGGTATCAAATAAGTGGTTGGGATAGTTTAAGTACTTATCCTAATAAGGTTGCGTACTTATCCCAGGTAATGGTCAGGACCATAAGGCTGGTCACTGAGGCCTTTACGCTGTCTGATTTCCCGTATTATAGTATTTTGAAGCTCGCGTGGGAGTCTTTCGAATCCTGCACTCTCTGTGGACCAGAGACAGCGACCTTCTGTAGCAGATCGGATGTCTCCTGCGAATCCGAACATCTCGGCTACTGGTACTGTTGATTCTACTGTTGACATGTCTCCTTCCTGGGACATGTCAATGATTTGACCACGTCGGTTCTGGATCTCACGGGTGGCTGATCCCATATAGTCTTGTGGTGTGTTGATAAATACCTTTTGGATGGGTTCCAGGAGTGCTGGTTCTGCCATCATTATTGCACCGTAGACTGCCTTCCTTATGGCTGGTAGGACCTGTGCTGGTCCTCTGTGCACGGCGTCTTCGTGTATCTTGGCATCCATCAGTTTGATCTTGATTCCCATTACTCTTTCTTTAGCTATGGGCCCGTCATCCATGGCACTTTCGAAACCTTCCAGGAGTAGTTCTTTGATCTCATCCAGGTACTGGATACCACGGGTCATGTTGACGAAGATACTCTTATCGTAAACATCCCATACTTTCCTGGCCTGATCTTTGGGTAGTCCGTATTCCTGGAATTTGGGTATTAATTCTTTACCTTTAACTCGGCCCTCTTTGATGTCTCCATCAACTATGGCCTGGTAAAGAGCTTCATCCAGTGGCTCGATTTCTAGATAGAAACGGTTGTGTTTGTTGGGTGATTTACCCTCAACTGGTCCGGCTGTTCCGGCGATGGTTTCCCGGTAAACCACAATAGGCTCGGATGTTTCAATTTCCACACCTTTCTCATTGATACGGTATGTGATGATCTCCAGGTGGAGTTCACCCATTCCTGCCACCAGGTGCTCACCGGTTTCCTCGTTGATCTTCATCTTAACAGTGGGGTCTTCCTTCCCAACCTGCCGTAGTACTTCAATAAGTTTGGGTAGGTCTTTGGTGTTTTTAGCTTCCACCGCTACGGTAACCACTGGTTCGGAGATGTGTTCTAAGCCTTCGAATGCTTCTATCTTCCGGTCAATGTCACAGATGGTTTCCCCAGCCATAGCGTTACGTGCTCCTGTTATGGCAACGATGTTACCTGCTGGGACCCGGTCAGTGTTCACTCGTTCTGGTCCGAAGTATACTCCCACTTGCTGGGTTCGTGCTTTTCCGTGTGAACCTACGAAGAAGATTTCAGTTCCCTTTTCCAGTGTTCCACCATATACTCGTCCAGTGGCAATCTCACCAGCGTGTTTATCAATACTCACGTCGGTTACCATCACTGCTAGTGGTCCGTCAGGGTCTGTGTTGATCATACCCTGTCCTTCCTCACTTTCGATATCTCCAGACCAGATGCTGGGCACCCTGTAGGCCTGGGATATGTTGGGGCTTGGTAAGTGTTCTACCACCATTCCCAGTAATACATCGGAGAGGGGTACTTTTTCGGCTAGTTCCTTCTGTCTTTCTTCGTTACAGTAGTCCAGGATGTCATTGAAGTTTATCCCGGTTTTCTGCATGATGTCCACGTTAATGGCCCAGTTATGGTAGGCGGATCCAAAGGCTACGCTTCCATCTTCCACCTTAACCAGCCATTCCTTTTTAAGTTCTTCAGGGGCCATGTTACTGATTAACTTGTTGGCGCTGGCAATGATCTTAACGAATCTCTGCTGGAGTTCTTCTGAGTCCAGTTTGAGTTCGTTGATTAAACGGTCCACTTTGTTTATGAAAAGTACTGGTCGTACGTTTTCTTTGAGGGCCTGACGCAGTACAGTTTCAGTCTGGGGCATGATTCCTTCCACTGCACATACCACTACCACTGCTCCGTCCACTGCTCTCATGGCACGGGTTACGTCTCCTCCAAAGTCCACGTGACCTGGTGTGTCTATGAGATTGATGAGGTAATCATCTTCCTTGTACTTGTGAACCATGGACACGTTTGCGGCATCAATGGTGATTCCCCTGGCCTGTTCCTGTTCATCAAAGTCCAGAAAACGCTGATCTCCGGCAAGTTCTGATGAGATCATACCGGCTCCTGCCAGGAGGTTGTCGGAGAGGGTGGTTTTCCCGTGGTCGATGTGGGCTACGATACCGATGTTCCGGATGTAAACCGGTTCGTACATCAGTTCCTTGATCTTGCTGATCATCTTGTCTCGTCTGCTCATACAATTCACCCTTTAAAATGAGTTGGATAATCAACCTTAATGGGCTGATCTGGCCACTCGCTCTTTTTCCTCTTTTTTCCCGACGGAGAAGCTTCTGGTGTCTGCTTCTGCTGCCAGTAACAGTTCCTCTGCCAGGCATTCTCCAGCGGATTTTTTCCGTTTGAAGGCTGACTGGAGGGCTCCTTTGGTTATGAAACCAATGGCAAGGTCCACCCTGCGCTGTGGTGCTATGTCCACTGCTACTTGGTAACCGATTCCACCGTATTTGATACGGGTGGTTTCTTCACGGGGTGCTGCGTTTTCCACCGCTTTAACCAGTGTCTGTAGAGGATTTTCTTTGGTACGCTGGTTTATAACTATCAATGCTTCTTTCACAATGTCATAAGCCTTGTTTTTCTTACCTGAGTTCCTATGGGTCCTCATTATTTTATTCATTAATCTTTCTACTATTGATACTCTTGATTTGGCGAACTGTCGCTTAACGTGCCTTCCCATGGTATGGGGGACCATTATTTCGTCCAGGCAGATGTAGTTGACCAGTCCCAGGTCTTCTACTGTGACTTCTTCCAGTTCCCAACTGTCAAAGACTTTGAAGCTCATATCATAACCTCGCTTATCTCACTGGTTTTTCAATTTTACCCTTAACCATTTGTTCAAGGGCCACGTTGTTCACTTTGGTGACTTTCCAGCGTACACCTGGAATGTCTCCCATGGATCTTCCGGATGGTCCACCGATTCCTTCAATGACCACTTCGTCGTGTTCATCGATGAATCCTATGGCTCCGTCTCCTGGGGCGAATGCAGTGAGTTGTTTACCGTTTTTTATGAGTTGTACTCGTACACACTTCCTGATGGCAGAGTTGGGCTGTTTTGCTTCGATTCCCACTTTTTCGATGACAATTCCCCGTGCTTGGGGTGCGCCTCCTAATGGGTCGGCTTTAATATCTAGGCCCAGTGCTTTCCTCTTGTACTCGGTGTCTTTCCACCGGAAGTTTTGTCGATTCTTTTTAAGCTTTTTTGCTGCGAATAATCCTGGCAAATGAAATTCCTCCTTGTTAACATTAATACTATGACAAATCCCTGATCTTCTAATAGATAGGGGGTTCCCTGGATCAGGGATGATCAGTGTAATTGGATCTGCTTAATCGGTTTTTTACTATTTTATAACTATATTATTTATATTGTGCTGCCTTTTGGCCAGTACCCGGGCTCTTTCAATATTCTGCCCGCCTTTTCCTATGGCGGTGCGTTTATTGCGTGAATCGGCCTCTAATGTGGCTATTTTCTCCCCGTTTTCTTTTTGGAGTATACGTATGCTCCTTATCTTTGCAGGGGCCACCAGGTTGGCTATGAATTCTGCAGGGTCATCAGAGTGTTCGATTACCTCCACACCCTTGTCCACAGTTTTCTGCACCTTGGCTACGGTGCTTCCTCTTTTTCCTATGGCCAGACCCATGTCTCCCTTTTTAACCAGGAAGGTGATTTTACCGTTTTCATCATCCACCAGGCAATCTTTTACTGTTGCTCCGGTCATGCTCTCGAAGAGGGCGATGTATCTAATCTCATGGGTGCTGAATTTGATGGTCACAGTCTTACCCCACTATTTCCAGTATGGTGGAATCTCCAGGATCGTTGACCATCATGGTGGCCACGGTGAATGGTTTCCCACACACAGATCCTAAGTCCACGCTGGTACCCTGGAAGGTGTAAACCGGGATTTGGGATAATTTGGAGTACTGCATCACATCTTCGGTTACCTCTTTTGGGCAATTTTCTGCGATGATAACCAGTTTTCCTTTTCCAAGCTTCAGAGCCTGGATTGTTTTACTGGATCCCAGTGTGACATTTCCTGTATCTACTGCTACTCGAATTCCTCTCTCTACGTCCATCTACTGCCTCCTTATTTCTCTTTCATGATGACACCAACTGACCCTGTTCCCAGTGGTATTGGCTGCCCGATTATAATGTTCTCTATTATTCCGGTGAGATGGTCCACCTCACCCCTGATGCTGGCCCGGAGAAGGTGTTTACCTGTCTCCTCGAAGGATGCTCTGGCCAGTACACTGGCTTTTTCACCGCTGATCCCGTGCCGGCCTATGGATTTGACTATACCGTCGGCTGTCATCATATCTGCCACCAGCATGATGTGACGCACGTCCACAGTTAATCCCTGCTCTTCCATGGTGGTCTGGGCCTCGTGGATTATGGAGTTACGGGCGGCTTCTACTCCCAGAACCTTTTCCACCTCATGAATATCATTGGTGGTAGTTCGCACGGGGTCAACACCCTCCATTTTCAGGACGGCTCCCAGGTTTGAACCTTCGGTGTGTATAACCCATTCCTGCCCTTCTTTTCGGATCACGACCTTTCCTATGTTCTTAATTCCACTTATCTGGAGATCGCGAACCTTGTCAGCTAAAAGTCGAAGTTCCCTGATGGCATGTTTAGATTCTGTAATTTTGGGTTCAAAACTCAGCAAGTTGTTATTTATTTCTACACTTTTAAAAGTTTTTTCTATCTTGGCTATGACCTCATCATAGTCCAGTCGTTTCTCCTTCACCTGCTCATCATCTATCTCCACGCTCATGTTCATACTGGCGTAGTTGACGTTGAAGTCGTTGAGGATGTCATTGAATGTTATCTTACCTATCCGGTTGGCAATGGTTCTTATGAACTCCTCATCACTGGCATGGTCTTCGTCGAAGTATATGGCCATGGTTGGTGTGGATATCTTTTTACGGGCGTCCACAATCTCGATGAGTCGGGGTAACCCCAGGGTAACGTTTAGTTCAGCCACTCCAGCATAGTGAAAGGTACGCATGGTCATCTGGGTACCTGGTTCTCCCACTGATTGGGCAGCTACTGTACCTACTGCCTCACCAGACTCTACTTCAGACCGTATGTAGGCTCTTTTAATTTCTTTTACCAGTTCGTCCAGTTCGTCATCGCTCAGCTCGTGCCTTTGGGCAGCTTCAGCTATTTCCTGGATGAGTTTCTCTGGGAACTTGGCTCTTTTCTTTTTGACCAGCTTTTCAACTTTCTCTATGTCCACAAAACCACCTGAATTTTTAAATACCCTGTGTGTAAATGTACGTTCATTGAATCCTATTTTGGTTATAATCGGTTTAATGCTTTATTTGCCGGATTTGGCTTTGATTCGCATTTCCTCTATTAATCTATCGATGTCGGCTACTTTTCCGTAGTCGCTCTTGGCGGGGTCTATTCCATCTTCACCGTAGTGAGTCTGGATGACCACTCCTCGGTTGTCCCGCACTGTTTTATCGGTGTTGACCGATAGATCCTGCAGTGCGTTCACCAGTCGGCGTTGCATGTAACCACTCTGTGCTGTACGGATAGCAGTATCCACCAGCCCTTCACGTCCTCCCATGGCGTGGAAGAAGAATTCCAGGGGGTCCAGTCCAGTTTTATAACTGGAGTGCACAAATCCACTTGCCTTAGCACCGAGCTCACCTTCCTGGAAGTGAGGCAGAGTTCTTTTACTGTAACCCCTCTCAATACGACCACCACGAACAGATTGCTGCCCTACACATGCTGCAATCTGAGTCAGGTTCAGCATAGAACCTCTGGCACCGGTTAGTGCCATGATAACTGCGTGGTTGTCCATTCCAAAGTAGCTTTCTGCTATTTCACCGGACTTGTCCCTGGCCTCACCCAATACTTGCATGATCTTCATCTCCAGGGTTTCTCGGAGACTACGGCCCGGAAGGGCTTCCAATTCATCGTTATGGTATGCTTCAATGAGCATTTCCACTTTCTGTTCAGCCTTGGAGAGTAATTCCTCAATACGGTCCTGTGCTTCTCGTGGTATTTCCTCATCTGCAGTACTGGTGGTGAATCCCCGTTTCATAATACCGGAGATAGCCAGTTTGGTGGCTGCATCCAGGAATTCTCGGGCACGGTCGGTTCCGTACTCCTTAACAATGGAGTCCAGGATTTTGCCGGAGAACGCACCATAAGCTTTTTCATCTATGGCTCCAGATTTGAGCTCACCATTCTCTATAACCACATATGCATCGTTTTTACAGTCCTGCCTGAGGCATTCGTCACATTTACGGCAGATTTCTGCTTTGTATACCATGTTAAGGTCTTTGGGTAGGAGTAAGCTGAATATCTCTTTACCAGTCCATTCCATATTCCTTGGTTTGGGTAATGGTAACTGAGATTTTTTAAGCATCTGGAACACTACATCTTCCTGGAAGGCAGATCCTTCCCTGGTGAGTAGGTAGGCCCCGGAAATGTGATCGTGTATCCCCCCAATGATTGGTCCTCCGAAACGTGGCGACAGGATGTGTTCCTGTACCCTCATGAGGGATTTGGCCTCTGCACGTGATTCTTCGGTCTGGAAGACGTGCATGTTCATTTCGTCCCCGTCAAAGTCAGCGTTGTATGGTGGGCATACACAGAGGTTTAACCTGAATGTTTTGTGGGGCAGAACTTTTACTTCATGGGCCATCATGGACATACGGTGCAGTGATGGTTGCCGGTTGAAGAGTACAATATCTCCATCCATAAGGTGTCTTTCCACTACAAATCCAGGTTCCAGTTTCTCGATGATGGCCTCTTTGGTCTCATCATAGACCCTGATCTTCCGCTCGTCAGGCCGAATAACATAGTTAGCACCAGGGTGGTTATTAGGTCCATTGAGGATGTACTTCTTCATATCCTCTATGTTCCAATCAGTGACATAGATGGGTACCGTAACTTCAGTGGCGATCATATGAGGTACTCCCACCTCATTGATACTGATGTTGGGGTCCGGGGATATAACTGTCCTGGCAGAGAAGTTAACCCTTTTACCGGATAAATTACTCCTGAAACGTCCTTCTTTACCCTTCAAACGCTGAGCCAGGGTCTTCAGTGGCCTTCCTGAGCGATGCCTTGCTGGAGGTACTCCTGAAGCTTCGTTGTCAAAATAAGTGGTAACGTGATATTGTAATAATTCCCAGAGATCCTCCACAATAAGTTGTGGTGCTCCTGCCTCCATGTTCTCCTTGAGACGTTGATTTATACGCAGGATGTCCACTAGTTTGTGGGTAAGGTCATCCTCGGATCTTTCCCCGGTTTCCAGGGTGATGGAAGGTCTCACTGTCACTGGAGGTACGGGTAGTACTGTTAACACCATCCATTCTGGTCGGGCTACTTTGGAATTGATTCCCAAATAGACGTAGTCTTCTTCAGGGATTTTTTCCAGGCGTTCCCTAACCTCGCTGGGGGTTAATTTGTAGTTACCCTCAACTATAGATACAGGTTTATCAATTTTAACATCTTCCTGTTCCGTGTCACAGTGGGGGCATTTATCCCGGCGTGCAGTGGTGTAAACATCTTTCACCAGGCCGGTGATGCTTTCCTCATTTTTCAATCGGGATCCAATACGATCCCCATAGTCGATTCTTTCGGTTTCAGTTAAAAGTGCCCTTCCACATTCACTGCAAGTGGAACGCAAGATCTTGTGTATGGTGTCTGCGAATCCCACATGGACTACTGGTCGGGCCAGGTTTATGTGGCCGAAGTGTCCCTGACAGTCTCCTCCTTTAGAGCCACACGATCGGCATCTCAGTCCCGGGTCGATGACTCCCAGTCGGGGGTCCATTAGACCCGCTTCTATGGGGTATCCATCTTCATCGTAGGTGTCTGGGGTAACAATTTTGGTGACAGACATTCTCCGGATGTTCTCCGGTGATAGCAGGCCAAAGTTGATCTGGGCGATCTTCTTTAAAATTCCTTTCAAACTCACTCTCTCCTCTTGTTAATACATACCCTTAGTTTTAGACCCTTAAATCAGGCTTTATCTTCAAGAACCAGTTTGGGGAAGATACACAGACTCTTAAGTTCGTCCAATAATAATTTAAATGCGTAGGATATCTCCACAGGGAAACTGTCCGAATCTCCACATATAGGACAGTATCTTTTATCCCTTATCCGGTCGTATATGGCAACCATTCCACATTCACCACATACTATGGCCTCATATTTATCAGATTCATCCAGCAGTCTCTCTTTAAGGGCTAGTGCAGCCCCGTGAGCTATGAGACAATCTCTTTCCATTTCTCCGAATCTGAGACCTCCTTCTCGAGCTCTTCCCTCTGTGGGTTGTCGAGTTAGAACCTGTACCGGTCCCCTTGACCGGGCGTAAACTTTATCTGATGTCATGTGGTGCAGTTTCTGGTAGAAAGCTACCCCAACAAATATCTCTGCCTCTATTCTTTCACCGGTGATCCCGTTATATAAGGATTCACGGCCAGCGGTTTCAAAACCATTTGTTCGGAGCAGATCCATTATTTCATCTTCTTGGTTTCCACTGAAGGGTGTTCCGTCCATACGATGACCTTCCATGCAGCCGGCTTTACCAGCTAACATTTCCAGCACCTGTCCCACTGACATCCTGGAAGGGATAGCGTGGGGATTGACTATAAGGTCTGGCACCACTCCTTCAGCAGTGAAGGGCATGTTTTCCTGAGATACTATAAGGCCAACCACTCCTTTTTGTCCGTGTCTGGATGCGAATTTATCCCCGAACTCGGGTTGTCGCTGGTCCCTTACTCGTATTTTGGCCAGTTTACTTCCTTCCACTGTTTCGGTAAGCATGACTGCATCCACCACTCCATGTTCTCCGTGTCGTACGGTGACTGAGGTCTCTCTTCTTCGCTCAGCCACTGTTCCGAACTCGTCTATCTCTTCTAAGAATCGGGGTGGTGATGTTTTCCCGATGAGGACATCTCCTGACTTCACGTTGACTTCGGGGTTGACAATTCCATCTTCGTCCAGGTTGCGGTATACTTCCTCAGAACGGTATCCACGTACCATGTTTTCGGGTACTTCGAATTTGTCTTCCTGTCCCCCGGGGTATCTTCGCTCAGAGGCCTCGTAGGATCTGAAAAATGATGATCGGGCCAGTCCACGTTCTATGGAGGCCTTGTTAAGTATGAGGGCATCTTCCATGTTGTAACCCTCATAGGACATTACTCCCACTACAAAGTTCTGACCAGATGGTCTTTTATCGTATTGTGTGGCATCCATACTCCTGGTTTTAACGATTGGGACCTGTGGATGGTGCAGTAAGTGCGCACGAGTGTCTGTTCTTAAATGGTAGTTAGAAACGTAAAGCCCCAGTGCCTGTTTGGTCATCCCTGCTTCCATAGTGTTACGGGGTGATGAGTTGTGGTTGGCATAGGGTATGATCCCGGCACATATCCCCAGCATGGTGGAGGGATCTATTTCCAGGTGAGTGTGATATTCATTGATTTCATGAGGGAACATGGAAATGTAGGTGTTTTCCTCTTCCTCGGCATCGAGGTATTCAATTATTCCTTCATTTATCAAATCATTCCAGGCCATCTCTCCATCGGCAATCTTCTGCATGTGTTCATCTGTTAAGCATGATCCACCGTTTTCCACCACAATGAGTGGCCTTCTAGTTCTTCCTGGGTCGTTAAATAAGTATATTTCATTGTTTTCAGGATAATGAGTGATATTCATTTCATAGGATACTTCTCCAGATCTCCTTTTCTGGCGCATTTCTTCCATGAAACCTTCCGGATCATCACAAGTTCCAATAAGTTTCCCGTTAGTATAAACCTTGCATTTTTTCACGAATCGGCCCCCAATAACTGGCTTTTCATAATAAAATAAATTTTAACTCCGTAATGTCTCATCTCGTCCCCTAGATGGGATTGATGCTCTTCACTTTTTTGACCACTGATTCCAGTTCATCTGGGTCTGAACCTTCTGATATTTTGGCCAATATGGCCAGGTTCTTCACAAGTCCACAGTTAGGACCCTCTGGAGTTTCGTTGGGACAGATCTTACCAAACTGAGTGGGGTGCAAATCACGTGCTTCGAAGTGAGGTTGACTCCTTGATAATGGAGAAACAACACGTTTAAGGTGTGAAAGGGTTCCCATGTAACTGGTTCTATCCAGTAACTGGCTTACACCGGCCCGTCCACCAACCCAGTTTCCAGTGGCTATGGCGTGTTTGATGTTTTCGGTGAGGACATCGGAACGCACCGCCTGCTTAACTGAGGGTTCTTTTCCACGGGCAAGGCTTCGTTCCAGCTGATAGGTCATGTCACGTGTTAGGCTGGTGAATGCCACCCTGAAAAGGTCCTCCATAAGATCTCCGGATACTCGGAGTCTTTTGTTAGCGTAGTGGTCCTTGTCGTGTGGTTCACGTTCATCAAAAATAACTTGGAGGAGCATTTCTGTCATTTCAGCCAGATATGTGGCTTTTTCTGCTCTTTTTTCCGGTTCCACACCAATGTGTGGTAGTAAGTAGCGGTCTATAACATCTTCCGCCCTTTTAATCCGGTATTCCTCAGTCATACCCTTGGCCACCCGGTTACCGATGTACTTAATGGCATCGTAGGTGTTGGTGATTTCCGAGGTTTGAATGTCATCTATGAGTAAGAATTGTACGTCGTTTTCTTCCGAAACGCTGCTAACCAGATCTACATCTTTTTCTAGACCTAGTGCACGGAGTAGTACCACCAGTGGTATTTCTCCAGGTACGTACGGGAATGATATTCTTAAAAATACACCCTTTTTCCGCGGTTTACGGTATTCAAGAGTTATACGTGCTCTGAAACCGCTCTTAATCGAGGTTACGATTGCCCGCGCCCTGCGGTCTTCTTTCTCTCCAATTCTTTCCAGGATGATCTTGTTGGGTGCGATCTCTTCCATGGTTACTATGGCCCTTTCTGAGCCATTGACAATGAAATAACCTCCGGGATCCTGAGGGTCTTCCCCTTTGTCTTCCAGTTCATTGTATCCCAGTCCATTTAAGTGGCAGATGTTGGATTTCAGCATCACTGGAAGTTCACCAATATACACTTTCTCCAGGCTGGGTTCTTCTTCACCCCTGGATAGTGCCATGTCCATGTACATGTGGGCAGAGTATGTGAGATTTCTGAGTCTGGCTTCAGTGGGATAGACCTTACTTTTTGAGCCGTCAGCTTCCTTAATGTAAGGCTTCCTTATTTCAACTTTACCCGTTTGTATGGTGTATTCTCCCTGCTCCAGAACAATGGGCTCGGTTATATCAATTATATCCTGTATTCGGTGATCTACAAAGTCGTTGTATGACTTAATATGATGATCCACCAGTTTGTATTCATCAAAAAAGGTATCGACAAGTCCCCAGGCATTTTTTACCATTAAATTCCTCCAAAAAACAACCCATACCTAATCCATCTTATTCACAACACTAACCTAGGTAGTTCCTAGTGTGTTCTGGTCCATTAATATCAATGTATATATATTATATTATTAAAATATAACACAATTTATGTACCGGTTTATAAGGTAAGGCATTATTTACTTAGTATTATATGTCCTTTGTTATTAATCCAATTATCTATATTTAATCTAAAACCAAACGGTAGGTTTCGAATTTACCTGCTGTTTGACTCTTTCTGGTTATTTTCAGAATATCCCCAGGTTTAGCCTCTATAGCTTTAACAACCGGATCGTCAGCTTTTATTTTCGGTAGCTGTTCAGGATGGATATCCAATTTTTTCAATACTTTTTTAACATCAGATTTCGACAAAACAACATGATCTGGAACCAGTTCGTGTTTTAAGATATCCTTCTTCACCATATAATCCTCCATTAAAAATTAGAACGGGCCCGACGGGAGTTGAACCCGCGACCACCTGGTTAAAAGCCAGGCGCTCTCCCAGACTGAGCTACGGGCCCTCTAAAACGCCTTGGCCGGGAATTGAACCCGAGTCGCGGGCTCGACAGGCCCGCATGATAGCCCCTACACCACCAAGGCAATACTTTAGCAGAACTAGAGTATAGTGATTTATGTTATGCTTCCTTATATACCTTTCCTTTTCGTTGATTACATATAAAGGTTTGTGTTAATATCTAGAGGACAATACGACTGGTAACTCTCACCTTGATTAAAGATTGGCACCAACAGTTCCATTGATTAACAGATATTTAAGTCCCGCCTGCCGGACTTGAACCAGCAACATTCGGATCTACAGTCCGACGCTCTGCCAAATTGAGCTAAGGCGGGATGAAATTTCTGATTTATCTAATGATTTAATGGGACCACCCGGATTTGAACCGGAGTCTCAGGCTCCCAAAGCCCAAAGGATCGACCAAGCTACCCTATGGTCCCATATTAATCTAAAATCCCCTTAATTTTACATCAAACCTACATCTAAACTAGGTTATATTTATTTCACCATCAGTTTAGAGCCCCGGACGGGAATTGAACCCGCGACCACGAGATTACAAGTCTCGCGCTCCACCAGACTGAGCTACCGAGGCATTTTAAGTTTTGAGATATTGCCTTATATAGTTTTGGGTGGAGACCATGTGACTTAATCTGGTCTTAACTAATTATTCACTGTTAATCAGGGGAATGCTTACTATGATCAATACAAGTATTTAAGTTGATTTAATAAATTCAGTTAAATTTTGATTATTATTTGTTTTGATTATTTATATGGTTAAATTTAATTGACTAAATTTGATCATAAAAATCCATGGGTTACTACACAACCCTATGTTTTAAAGCCGCTTCCCGGAGCACTTCCACAGCCGGAAGTCTTTCCCCTGCAATAAGACTTATGGAAGCTCCCCCTCCACTGCTTATGTGGCTGATTCCAGATAGGCCCATTTGGTTGGCGGCAGCTGCCAGGTGCCCACCCCCAATAATGGAGAATCCTGAAGATGATGAGATTGCATTTAGAATGTCCTCGGTACCCTGGTTGAATCCTTCTTTTTCAAAAACCCCTGCTGGACCATTGGCAAATATGGTGCGTGCATTTCTGATGACACGAGCATATTCAGTGGTGGTTTCAGTACCCAGATCAAATATGGGAAGGTTGGGAAGTTTGCCCACTGGATATTCCAATCGTTTATCATCCTTGCACACCGCCAGATCTGTGGGTACCAGTATCTGGTCTTTAAATTTTTTACATAACTTTTTGGCCTTTTTAACGTACTCACAGTAGTCTCGGTCTTCTATGAATTTCCGGTTATGTTTTCGTATGTTTATTCCTCCCCCCCAGAGGAATATATTGGCCACCAGTCCAGTGGTGAGGATGTAATCAGCACTATCTGCTTCCAGGGCATTTTCCATGACCATTATGGAGTCATCCACCTTAACTCCACCCAGGACATATACGCAGGGTTTCTCAACATTACTCACTGCACTGTATAGTGCTTTGAGTTCCCTTTCCATGACTCTTCCTGCTGCAGATGGCATGTTAATAGCGAATCCTACCAGTGATGGTTGTGAACGGTGGGCAGCAGCAAATGCATCATTGACGAAATAATCAGCCAGTGGTGAAAGCAGTTTTACCATATGGGTTTCTGCCTGTTGTGGTGGTTCCCTCTGCAAGATTTCTTCAGAGTAGAAACGTACATTCTCCAGTAGAAGAATTTCCCCCCTATTCATACTTTTAATGGATTCCCTGGCGTTGCTGCCAAATATATCATCCACATAACTTACTGGTTTATCCAGTAGATTTGAAAGGGCTTCAGCATGTTGTTCCATTGTGGTAAAATCTTTTTTGCCAGGACGGCTCTGATGGGCAATTAGAACAGTTTTAGCACCTTTATCAGCCAGTTCGGCAATGGTTTCAGCGTGTAGTCTTATACGTGTGTCATCCAGTAGTAGTCCAGTGAGGGGGTCAACTGGGGAGTTTATATCCACTCGCACCAGGACAGTCTTACCCTCCACTTCCAGGTTATCTATGGTGTTAAAATCAGGGGCCATGTCATTCCACCATTTTCAATTACTGATTATTATCATTAACAGGTGTCTAAGTGATTAACGAATTAAATTAACCTAGTTCGTACCTATTAACCTAGTTCGTACCTAATGAATTTCCATATCAAATTTTACTTACCAGATCCAGAAGTGCCTGTTTGGGGTCAGAAGCCAGTATAATTCCGGATGCCAGGAGCACTCCTTCACTTCCCAGTTCCAGGGCGGCTTTCATATCATCCCCGGTGGATATACCTGCACCACACAGGACTCTTACATTGGGATTGATGTCTTTAATTGCTGCCACACTTCCTTCCACTATTTCAGGTTCTGCCTGGGATACAGGAATCCCTGATCCAATCAGTTCTGGTGGTTCTATTGCTACAAAATCAGGTTTCAGGGCTGCTGCTGCTGCACTGGTCTCCACATTATTAGTGCACACAACACTGGTCATGTTTACTGCAGTGGTTTTCCTGATGACTGTGTCGATATCAGCCAGTTCCATCCTCTGCTCAGAGTGGTTGATGAGGGTGCCTGATGCTCCAGCTTCCTTCGCACACTCGGTTAGCATGCTGCCTGTGTGTCCACCAGCATCCACAGGGTCCATGTGCTGGGCTAAAATCGGTATCTCCACTTCCTGTGATAACCTCCAGAGGTCAGCTCCCTGGGGTGCCACGGCCATGTTAACTCCAGTTTCCTGGGCCACTTGTTGTGAGGCCCTGGCTAACTGCAGGGCTTTTTCTCCAGTAGACTCTAAGTAGGTTTTAAAATTCAGAATTACCAGAGGGGTTTGTGTTATTTTCATAATCAGCCTCCTAAAAATGTGCAGTACTCTATATTTGTTTTTAGGGGATGGATATAAAAATATTTTGGTTTCAATCCAGATTGAATTCATACCCGGTTCAGATAAAGCCCTAGAAATATTTTAATAATACTCCTAAAAAAAACTGAGATTAAGATGAACAATCCTTTGAAAAAAATAATATGGGGTAATCATGAGGTGATTAAGTATTTTGAAGTATTTTGATAAATGTTTATAAAAATGTTAAATAAAATAAAAAGAAAGATTGTTTCAACAGTTCTGCGTTGAACTGTTGAATTTTTGTTAAGTTTCTAGGTTTTAATGTAGTACGTGGTTTTAGCCGCCTGATATCACTGTTGCTGAGCTGCTGTGAGCAGTTGGTTGGCCGACCCATGCCTGGCCAGAGTAATCAGCATCAACCCAGCTGTTACCATTCCAGACCTCAACAGATCTGTGGTTGGATGAGTAGCTGTTTGCGTACTGAACTATGCGTGCTCTTGTACCTGATGAAGTTAATTGACTGTACATTGCATTACTGACATCCCAGCAATCACCGCTGTAACCCTTACTGCTATAACTGTAGGATTTACTGTAGCTGCGTACTGCAGTTGCATAGGTTTTTTTGGTATTAGTTGATTTGCTTGAAGTGTAACTAGTGTCACTGGTACTTTCTTCACCGGCTGCAGCCTGGACCTGTTCCAAATATTTGTCCCAGTTTTCCATGGCCTTT
>NZ_JACRGA010000024.1 GCF_016217785.1 Methanobacterium sp. | reverse complement strand
TGCTGCTGAAAAAGTTCTTCTAATACTTTTCCTTTGGTCTGACTTGTGGTAATTATTTTTTTTCTGAATTTCCTGTCTAAGTCACGAAAATTTTGTTCTACTTGTCTGAAATCTGCCAACAAATATTTTGCAGTTTCTTCTATCAGAAAATAATGCTCCTTAATTTGCCTGTCGTCAAGCACATCCATTTTTCCATGCTTCACATTTTCAATTTCCATTTCAACTGCTTTCTTCTTCACTTCTAATTCTCGAATTCTTGTTGTAAAATCTCCTTTGGCTTTGGAAGATAATTCTTTGAGTTTTTCAAAAAGATTTTTTAATCGTGATTCTGTTCCAACAAACTCAGGTTTGTCTAAATCGTCAATCCATTTCAAAGCATTTTCTGTCGCTGGTGTTAACTCGTAAATTGGTTCATCTGTGTTCTGAAAATATTTTCTGAGAAAACCTGAATTTGTCCAGTCGGTTAAATATTCTTTGGGCTGCCTCGAATATTTATTTTCAGTTTGGTTAATGAGGTAAAGATGGTCAGATAAAAGAGTAGTGAGGTCTTTCTCTGAAATGGTAATGAGATTATTCTGTTTGTATGATTTGAAAAGAAAACTAATTATCAATGGGGCATTGACGGCAGTTATCAGTTTAACTGTCGTGTTTGCATTGAGTAGTTGGTATATTTTTTCAAAAGTCATTTTACTTTACATATAGTAACAAATTTAAGAATAATCGTCTGCTCTCAATTAACTGCGCTGCTGTCCACGAAGTACTGTCGTTTTAGGGTTGCTGCCAACTTGTTCATATCCGCACTTGAGTTCGGATATCCCCCTAAAATTAGAGTGATATCTGAAGTATTTTAGATATTCCGCATCTGGATACTGTCCCTTCCTTTAGTTGAAGTAGGAACGACTCCAGTTGCATTATTCTAAACCGCAGCCTCCTTCCTGTCAAGGTCTTTTGCTCTTCCTTATTTTTTTCCCTTTGCCTTTTTCTTTATTTTGGGTTATCTTTTATTTGATGGTTAACATTTTTGAAAAGACACGGGTTATCCTTGAGATGATAAAGTTCTCCCACACTGTCTTTGCCCTTCCCTTTGCCTTTATGGGCGCAATACTATCAGCAAGGGGAATCCCTTCATTAGATAAAATCTTCTGGATAATAGTTGCAATGGTAGGCGCACGTTCTGCTGCCATGTTTCTAAACAGACTCATTGACTGGA
>NZ_JACRGA010000023.1 GCF_016217785.1 Methanobacterium sp. | reverse complement strand
GGCAATTAATGCCAGTGTTTCGTACACGTTTTTGTTGTTGTAGTGGTCGGTGATCCAAGCGTATTCGAAACCGACATCTTCTGCTAGTTTGACAAGCTTTACAATCTTGTCTATAGGTTCATTTGGGACAAATTCAATACCGAATTTCATACTATCCATAATACCACCTCTGTAGGATAATATGTAACTCATAGTATATAAAATGATTTACAATATTTAACAAAATATAACTTTTTAAATATATTGTAATGTAAAATTCAAGTTTAAAAAAATATCATTTCAATTAAAAAAAAAGAGGTTAATATTAGTAGTGAGTCCTGCTGGATTAAGAGTTCAAATGGGATTAATCCTTGTATTATGATCTACTCCCTTTTCCAGCAACATCCCTCTCTCGAAATGCCTTAATAATAGCCTGTTTAACCAGTTTTAACCCTTCCATAATCTCTTCTATATTGGTTTCTTTCCCACACACAGTTGACGGTTTATAATCAATAGTTCCCTCCTTGAAAAGTCATCTTCAGAGATTAGAATTCCGAAGGCCCTTCCTATCTCTGGTTCTATAACCTTATCCAGGGGGTTGGCCAGTCTTTCTTTAACATCAATACACAGCACTGACATGGGATCTGCATCCCGATCCATATCTGTGAACCCGATAACAATTATTTCCCGTTCATCAAAGGCGTTAACTATTGTGTACATTTTGTTACTGGCTCCGAAACCGATGGTATGATCCATGCCTTGCGGAAATCATCATAGGTCTTTCCCTCTTTTAATCTTCATGTGACTATGACCACAGTGGTAATATCTTCACCCATATATTTCACCCACTCATTATATTGTCATTAAAACATCTTAAATCACATTAAATTTAATTTGTTTGATCGAAGGATTAGTTATTAACAATCAAAACCATCAAATTATATGATAAAAAAAGAAAAATAATAATGATACTACTAAAATGAACATAAATTAGACATACACTTCAAGTGTAAAACAGTTCATAAAAAGAGAACAGGTGGTATAATGGATGGAAAAATAAATTTATCAACGGATATAAACGGTCATAAGATTTGCAAATTCGAAGATGAAAAAATCGCAGTAGCCATCATCCTTAAAAAGGATTACTCTGATGTTGAAGCTAAACTCAGAGATGCTAACATACTCAAAGATATTGAAAGAGCTTTAGAAGCTGCATCAGTTACTGATGAATTTAAAGAACTGGTGGATAGTTACGGTTTTCTCAGCGTGGACAAAATTGAAGGTTAAATCCATATCATGATGAAATCCTGAATTCACCACATGATTTATGGATTATTTTTTTTATTTAATAAAATCCCTGTTTTTGAAAAAATTTATTAAATTACACCCTATAATATAATAAATAATATTTAATTTAGGGGGTTATAAATAATGAAAGATGAATATCTAATTTTCATGATCTTTGGAATTGTAGCCATTGTTGCCCTTTCAGGCTGCACCAGCGAGAACTCTACCGGGAATAACAGCAGCAGTAACTCCACTGGAAACAGTGTTAGCATCCAGAATTTTGCCTTTAATCCATCCACTCTCACTGTTAAAGCAGGCACCACAGTCACTTGGACTAATAAAGATTCAACCAACCATCCAGTTGCCAGTGATACCGGAGTATTTGCAAGCGGCGACCTTAACAATGGAGACAGTTACAGTTACACATTCAACCAAACAGGAAATTATCCTTACCACTGCACAACGCACACCTCCATGAAAGGAACTATCATTGTACAGTAAAATATTAGGAGAAAAATCTTATGTTAAGCAGCATAGCTTACTATCCAATTCTCGGAAAACCATTAATTCTTTATCTGGGAATTGTAACTCTTCTTTCTTTTATTATAACCGCAACAATCGGGTTAATGATCTATAAAGGGAAAAAAATACCATTTAAAATACATCCAACCATGGCAGGACTTTCTTTAATACTGGGAATAACCCATGGAACACTGGCCCTTTCAGTTTATTTACTTTTTTAACAATAATGGAACTGTAAAGTTATTGGGTGTTGATATTCTTTCCACGTTTAGCTGTCCATTATTCATTTTTTGGTTTAGGTAGCTTCTCTGAATTGATTGACCAAGCTATTAATGAACAGTTAAGCAGCATGATGTCATAGATCGTAAAGTTAGTATATATGCCAGAGATATTTCGTTTTATGGAGAAATGAAAAAAACCTTTAACCGTTCAAAGGACTATCGTAGACATTGAAACTTTTTTATAATGATTATGAATTTTATTTTTATATTAAAAAAAGATTGATGGAAATAAATATCATCGATTTCATAATTTCTTAATTTTACCTTTTATTTTTCCTTCAGCTTCTTTAGCCTTTCCTTTAATTTCTCCTTCCATCTCCTTAGCTTTCCCTTTAATTTCTCCTTTCATTTCCTTGGCTTTTCCTTTCATTTCACTTGTTTTTTCACTCATAGAATCCCTCCAATAGGTTTTAAATTCTAATTCATAATAATTGTAATTTTTATCTACTTTGACGAATTATTGTTGTCCAGGTTTTGGTACCAACCTTTACCAGTGCCCCCCATGAGTTTTGGGAGTATAAAACTCCGAATAACTGTATTAAACATAACCTTGAACATATGCCTATGGTTCATGAGATATTTTGGCCTTGCGTAATATTTCAAATAGGCTATGGCCAGTTTCCTTTCCACCATTTTCTTGTTTAAACCCATTTCATCGTATTTCAAAACTGGCTTTAGTACTGTGTATTCATTCCAGTCATCATTGTCTATTAAATTTTTTTCCAGAAGTTCATTGTAGACTGGTGTTCCAGGAAATGGTGTTAGTATGGAGTATTGGCAGTAGTCTGAATCAAGTTTAGTTGAAAAATCAATGGTCTTATTCATGTCATCTTTGGTTTCTCCAGGATATCCTAATATAAAGGAGGTTAAAACTTCTAAACCTGCATCTTTTGCAATTTTAACAGCATTTTCGGCGTTTTTGAGGGTTATGCCTTTTTTCATTATGTCTAAGATACGCTGTGACCCTGATTCAACACCGTAATATATTGTTTGCATTCCTGAATTTTTAAGATTTTGAAGTAACTCCGGGTCTACCCTGTCAACACGGGAAGATGCCACGAAGCTCAAATCCATGCCTCTGGCTTTGATTTCATTGGCAATATCATTAGCCCTTCTTTTATTGAGCATGAATGTGTCATCCATGAAACCTATGTCTCTTATCTGGTAGTTATCTATTAATTCTTCTATTTCGTCCACCACGTTGTCTGGGCTGCGCCATCGGAACTTTTTACCCATGATAAGTGAGGATGAACAGTAATTACAGGAATAAACACAACCTCTACTGGTTATTATTCCACCAGTTTGTTCTTTGGAGACACCATAGGATTTAAAGGGAACAAGATGTCTGGCTGGGAAAGGTAATGAGTCAAGATCCTTTATTAAAGGCCTATCGGGTGTAGATTTTAAACTTCTAGTGTTTGGATCCCTGAAAACAATTCCCTTAACCTCTTTCAGATCGGGAATGCTTTCTGAGGAGGATTGGGCTGCTATGTCAACCATGGTCTTCTCACCCTCACCCATAACAACCACATCAAGGGCCTCAGAATCTTTTAAAGTTTCAAAAGGCATGAAAGTAGTATGTGGACCACCTATTACAGTTAAAGAATTAGGGAGGGTATTCTTTACCATTTCCAAGTATTTAAGTGCGCTGTTTATTGTGGATGTGGTGGCTGTAACTGCTACTACTTGTGGATTGAGCTTTTCTGCCATCTCAGACACATGTTTGTAGCCCTTTTGGAGGAAATCATCATCTACTATTTTAACAGAGTAAGATTCTTTCTCCAGTGATGACGCCAGGTACATCAGATTCATAGGAGGGGCTATGAAACCAAGCGCATTTTTCAATGCATTCTCATCGTAAGGGTTTATGAGCATCACATCAATTTCTTTATTCATGTAGATCACCTTTACTCGTCTCAGTCCCTTCTATCTACCTCATCTCTTTGATCTTCATCGTATCTTCGGTTTCTTCGATTGAATCTTAGTATTAATGAGCCAACTGCACCACCTATTGCACCCACAACTATTACAATTATTATTTCTTGCGGTGAGTTTAATGGGACATAAGTTGATAATTGGGCAGAAAATGCAGCAATTTGACCTTTGAATAAACTAAGAAGCCACAATATTATTGCACCGGCAACACCCATAAGTGCTCCATTAATCGTTCCATCAACAATGTCCCCATATGAGATGTAACCAACTATTATACCTGCTATTAGAAAACCAAACAGGGCCACCGGCAATCCCAGAACTGATCCAACACCCAAAATTGCTAAAACTACCGTAAATATAATTGCCAAAATAAAACCTTCAACCACAGCCCCAACACTTACCATAACCACCATCCCCCCATTAAAAAAGAAAAAAATTTAGTTAATATCAATTTTGTGTAGTCTTTTTTCTATTTTAGGTAGTTTAATGGTTAAAACAGAGTCTTTGAAGTTAGCTGATGCTTTCTTAACCTTTATTTCTGACGGGAGTTTAATTGTTCTTTTGGTTTCACCGTAACTTCTCTCTTTTTGGATGTAATTGATGTCGTCAGCTTCACTTTCCTCTTCGAACTTTACCATGATGTCTATGGTTTCACCAGCAATTCCAATATCAATATCTTCCTTTGTAACACCAGGAAGGTCTATTTTTATTATTAAGCTATCATTGGTTTCAATAATGTCGGCTAGTGGTTTTTGGAGAGATGTGTAATCTGATAGAGTTTTCCCAACTTCTACTTGCTTGACTTTAATTGTGTTCACTAATTCTTTCAACAATTTATCCGCCTGCGTCTTTCTTTTCCCCATTTCATCTTGCATCTCATCCTTCTTATCCATAGCATCATCTTTCATTTCACTAATACTATCACTAACATCATCTTTCTTATCAGACACATCAGATTTAATGTCATCCACTTTCTTTCCCAGTTCTTTTTTATCGACCATTTTTTCCCCTCAAATTTTTTTATTCAATACACTAATAATAAATTAAATTTTCATACCACAATATATTATTCGGTCTTGAAAACTCTGCCTTTAATTAGTACTTTATCGCCAATAGCTTCAATCAGTTCATAGGGCACTATTTTATTGTCTCCTAGGCCAATTTTTGCTGATATCCCAGCTTCTTTTAAAATAATTGATTTTACTGTGTTGGTTTCAAAATCCCAATCCACATCTTTAACTAACCCTATTTGGTCTCCAGATTCATCTAAAACATCTTTACCAATCAATTCATCTGATATTTTCATCTTTTTCACTCTCCAACGAATTAATTGAATTTTATCTAATTGAGGGTCCTATTTCCCCATATAATAGTATGTTGATGATTATAATTAAAACCTTTTAATTGTTGATTGTTATTATTAAATATTTTTATTTTTCAAAAAGAAAGGAAGATTGCAAATAGATATAAATTAAAAAATATCTTAAATGAATACCTACTTTCAATCAATTCAACACCCTTAAAGGAACATTCAAAAATAGGGTCAGATATAAGGGTAGTTCTAACTCTACTCAGAACCGGAAATATGTTAATTATACGATCATAGAATTAATATTTTTTTTAATTATCGTAAGGAGATATAATTATTAGATTGTGTTTATACTTGTCATTATCTTCTTTTTTGAATAAAAAAAATCAAAAAGTTTATAAATTGTGAATGCAAATTTCTAAGGATAACTAATAGGAAGTTATATTGCTTAGGAAGGTATTATTATTATATAGAATTGGTATGGAATCATGTTATTGGTAACTTAATTCAATGTCCATCAACCTTATTATGAGGTTTGATACTTGATAACATCCAAGGACTTTAACCTGATAAAAACTAATTCTAACTCATTATAGTAATCTAAAAATAAATTAAGATTTAATAATCTTTTATATTTATATATTGAAACGTCTCAGAGGTTTGATTAACCCAGAGGACGATAAACTATTGAGCATGAAGGAGGTGAAAAAGATTAGAAAACAAACAAATACCAAAAAAGACAACTTTAAATCCATTCCAAGATATAATGCTAAAGTTATGGTCCCATTACTGCTTTTAACCTTGGTCTTCGTATTTTCATGCGCTATCAACGATGTCGCAGCTACTCAAGAATCATCGAACAATACTATAGTTCCATCAAACAATTTAACAGTTGCTACTACTGGAGAAGGGGATTCACAGACAACTGACCAATCCTCATCCAACACCAACACCTCAAACACTAATAACTCATCAAATTCTTTAAACTCTGAAACGAATCAAACATTAAAAGACCCGCAGATCTATAATGGCGGAGTGCCCGTGGCCCGTGGATCTCATCCTGCAGGATACATTTACCCCACAATTTTAGAGGCCATTACCGATGCTTTAAGCGGTGATACCATAATGCTTGAGGATGGTGCGATTTTCCCTGAATATGGTCTTGTTATTGACAAAAATCTGAATTTCAACGTCTTTAACAATGGCTATGCCACTATAGATGGCGGTAACTTCGGAACAATATTCATAATCAATAACGGCGTAGTAGTCAACCTCCAAAATCTGATATTAATTAACGGGCAAGGAACTTTGGGTGGTGCTATCTACAATAATGGAACTTTAACAGTAAACAATTGTACCTTCGCTGACAATGCCGCACAGGATGGTGGAGCTATCTACAACGGTGGAACATTAACCTACACCAGCGTAACACTCAATAGTATCACCGTAGCAGAAAATGGTGGAACATTAACTGTAATGAATAGCACATTCACAAACAACACCGCAACTGGTAATGGTGGGGCCATCTACAACGGTGGAACTATAGACGTAACCAGCAGCACACTCACAAGTGTTACTATAACACAGAATGGTGGATCATTAGACGTAACAGGCAGCACATTCACTGGCAACACCGCATTAAATGGTGGAGCTATCTACAACGGTGGAACATTAAACATGGATGGTAGCAGCACATTCACCAGTGTCACCATAACCAAGAATGGTGGAACTTTAAATGTATCCAACAGCACATTTACTGACAATACCGCAACTGGTAATGGTGGAGCCATCAACAACGATGCAACAATAAATTTAGATCAAAGTAGCACCCTCACTGACAGTACCATAACAGAAAATGGTGGAACAGTGACAGTAACCAACGGAGTATTCACAGGTAACGCCGCAGAAAATGGTGGAGCTATCAGTAACGATGCCACATTTAATGTAACCAACAGTAGCACCCTCACACGTACCATTATAACCCGAAATGGTGGAACAGTGACCGTACTTGACAGTGGAATTATTGGTAACACTGCAACAGGTAATGGTGGAGGCATCAGTAACGATGCAACAATAGACATAACCAACAGCAGCACCTTTACTGGCCCTGCAACAACAACTAATGGAGGAACAGTGACAGCAACCAACAGTGCAATTATTGGTAACACTGCATCTCAGGATGGTGGAGCTATCAGTAATGATGCTACATTTACCTCAGCCGGAACTGCAATTGCAAATATCGCATACACTGACTATATTATACACAATGTTGCAACAGTGACAGCAACCTTCAACACAATTGCAGGCAACACCGCACTGAATGATGGTGGAGCTCTCTTTAACAATGCAATATTAACCGTAACCGACAACACATTAACAGATAGCACATTAGATAATCTTGCGGTAGCGACAATAACCGACAACGCACTTGTGAGCAACAATGCAGTTAATGAAGGGGATGAAATCTACAACCTTGCATTATTAACCGAAACTGACAACGTATTCACGAGAAGCTCCCTAGCCAATGGTGCAACTGTAGATGCAGCGCGTAATTGGTGGGGTTCCGTTTCAGGCCCAACTGTCGAAGATGTGTTTAATTCAGGCGGTATTGTGACTGTAGATCCTTTCTTGGCATATACCATGGATCTAACCATCACTGCCAGTAACAGTGCGCCTAATGTGGGTCAACAGTTCAGCTACACCATAACTGTGACCAACAACGGTCCAGATACCGCTACTGATGTTCAGGTGACCGATGGTATACCAGCTGGTTTAACCTTCAACAGTTACACCGCAAGCCAAGGAACCTATTACTATGCTACTGAAATATGGAATGTCGGACCCCTGGTTAGTGGTGCTAGTGCAGTGTTACAACTGTTTGTTACCCCTACAGCTTCTGTAGCCGGTACAACCGTAACTAAAAATGTAACGCTAATAAACACCAACCAAACTGCTAATGCAACTGTTGTTGTGCCTGCAGCTCCGGTATCTGATGTGACGTTAACCAAAACAGCCAGCAATCTTGCACCTAATGTAGGTCAACAGTTCAGCTACACCATAATCGCAAACAATAACGGTCCTGGTACTGCAACTGGTGTTCAAGTGACTGATATAATACCTGCTGGTTTAACCTTCAACAGTTACACCGCAAGCCAAGGAACCTACAACATCGCAACCGGAATATGGGACGTCGGAACACTCATAAACGGAGCTAGTGCTGTGTTACAACTCTTTGTTACCCCTACATCATCTGTAGCCGGTACAACAGTGATAAACACTGCAAATACAACCGGACAATTAGTCACTGCAACCGTAGTTATACCTGCAGCCCCCATATCCAATGTGACATTGACCAAAACCGCCAGCAACATCTTGCCTGTCGTAGGTGAGCAGTTCAGTTACACTATAACTGCCACTAATAACGGTCCAAATACCGCTACTGGTGTCCAGGTGACCGATATCATACCTGCTGGTTTAACCTTCAACAGTTACACCGCAAGCCAAGGAACCTACAACATCGCAACCGGAATGTGGAATGTCGGAACACTCGCTAGTGGTGCCAGTGCAGTGTTACAACTGTTCGTTACCCCTACAGCATCTGTAAACGGTACAACCGTGATAAACACTGCAAATTCAACAGGACAACTGGTCACTGCAACCGTAGTTATACCCGCAACTCCTGTAGCTAATGTGGTATTAACCAAAACCGCTAGCAACCTTGCACCTAATGTAGGTCAACAGTTCAGCTACACCATAACCACAACTAACAACGGTCCAAATACCGCTACTGGTGTTCAGGTGACTGATATAATACCTGCTGGTTTAACCTTCAACAGTTACACCGCAAGTCAGGGAACCTACAACAGCGCAACTGGAATATGGGATGTTGGAACACTCTTGAATGGTGAAAGTGCAACATTGCAACTCTTTGTTACCCCTACAACATCTGTAGCCGGTACAACCATAACTAATGTTGCAACAATAACTGCTCAAAACGAATTCAACCAGAACATTAACCTACCTGTAAACGTAACCATCAATGTTCCAGGAACAAACAACGCAAACGCAGCAACCACAACCACCAACACTGTAGGAATGCAAACTACAGGAGCACCAATAGCTGGAATAGTCCTAGCCATCTTAATGGTACTCGGAGGATTTATAGGAACCAGGAAAAAATAACCACACCATACCTTTCCCCCATTTTTTTTTTAAATGAATATTAAACGAAGGTTAAAAAGAATTAAATTGAAGAAATAAAATTTAAATATAAATCATCATCTATTTCTAAAAAGTGATTTCATCTCTTTCTTGTATATCTACAGCCTTAAACCACCTGATGGAAGTATGACATGATATTTGCCGTTACATTGAACTAGTCTGTGTTTTTCATCTTTTCAACTCTCAAGAAATCAATTCCAGTCAATTTTACAATAGAGGGCATATTCACTTAATAAAACTTTTTGTATGAATAATTAATTAAAAATTTCTATAATTATAGATGAAATGATGAATAATCTTAACCACAGGATTCATAAATTATTTAAGGTCTTGGAGTTATCAACTGAAATAGACTACACTGAAACAACTATTATGCCATAATTGATATAATGGAGTTTACCGAGAAAGGTATGGGGACGTCTTTGCTCGCTGGATGGGAAAACATACACCCCCCCCTTTCATTTGTATTCACCTTAAGACCTGTATTCAATTGTTGTACTACAGGGTGCGGGTTTGACATGTCTCCTTGGTTATTAAGAGTTTCAATTGCTAATCTCCGGGCTAAAGAATATAAGATCATTGAGTGAAAAAAATGTCGAAACTTTTAGAAACTATCTATGAACATTACATAAATGAAAAAAATTGATATAGGAATATTCATCTAGGATAATTAGTAGGACAATAATGTTTAATTAAGAGGTTAAAAGACAATGATGGAAAATATTTACCAGCGTTCTCTTGATGGGGAGATCACCCGAGAAGATGCGATAAAACTATTAGACTCCAATCATTTCCAATTATTTGATATTGCTGACCAATTACGGCAAAAAATAGTGGGAGAAGAAGTTACCTTCGTAGCCAACCGGAACATCGACATCACCGATCACTGCATCATTGGATGTACATTCTGCTCATTCAGGGATAACATTGGATACGAGATGACCACCGATGAAATCTTAGAAAGCGTTAAAGAAGCAGTGGAGGTTAATGCCAGCGAAATATGCCTCTTCGGGGGTGTGATGCCCCACATGACAGTAGAGTTTTACAGTGACCTTTTTAGAGCAATTAAAGATAACTATGACATCCAGCTTCATAGTTTATCTCCAGTGGAAGTATACCATGCTGCTAAAGCATCCAATGTAACCATTGAAGAAGCATTAACATCATTTAAAGATGCAGGTCTTGATACTTTAACTGGTGCTTCAGCAGAGATACTGGTGGACAGTGTGCGGGCAAAGCTATGCCCTAACAAAGTTTCAACACAGGAATGGGTGGATATCATAACTGAAGCTCATCAAATTGGAATTCCCAGCACATCCACCATTATGTACGGCAGTATAGAAACCTGGGAGGACCGTGTTGACCATCTACTTATACTCAGGGATATCCAGCGGGAAACCGGGGGGTTCACTGAACTGGTGCCCATGACATTCCTGGGGGAGAACAACCTAATGGGAGAACAATCTAGTGGTGCCAGTGGCCTTGATGACCTGAAATTACATGCACTGGCCCGTATAATCCTGGGAAGGGACATACCAAATATTCAGGCATCTTGGATTAAAATTGGTACCCGGATGGCTCAGATGGCCCTCTGTTGTGGTGCCAATGATCTAGGTGGGACCATGATGGAGGATCTGATTTCCATTGCTGCTGGTTCATCCCACGGGGAATACCTTTCCCGGGACCAGATGCACACCACCATTAAAGGTATTGGTCGTATCCCTGCTGAACGTAACACTCTTTATGAGCGGGTCAACTGATATAACTCCTAATTTTTTTTACTTTCCCTGAATTTCTTATTTTAAAAATCTTACTTCTTTATTACATTACTTCTTTATTACGTAATTCACACGAGATTTAAGACATTTGCCTAGTATTGTATAAATTATTTATTCCCTAGTTATTGATGTTATACTTGCGTTGTAAGAGTGAACAATGGAAAAACGAACAGGGAATAATTATTTATTCCAAACCATAATATCATATTTATGCAGCGGGAAAGTATTTACAAACGGTATATACCAGAATTCACACCTAATAAAGAAAATAGGATAGATGCCTACTGGTTTCTTTTTAATTCCCATAAAATGCTGGTAGAACTTTCTGATAACCAGGTTAAGATTCCATTTTTAAGGAATTTAGAAGAACTTAATATTTCACCAGGGAAGTCCCATTACCTGGGCACATTCAATGGTCATCCCTGTTATTCGGGGGAGATTGAAAATGAAATAGATGCCCCGGAGGGAATGGTTTTAAGGGATTTACGTTCACTTTATGAAGTGATGGACGAAGATCTCTATCTTCTAGCAGGCCGGGCTTCCCAGATCGCTAACTGGGATAGGACTCATCAGTTTTGCGGTAAATGTGGTAGTCCCACTGTGACCAAGGATGATGAGATGGCTAAGATCTGCCCTGAATGTGGTTTTATTAGTTTCACCCGCCTATCACCGGCTGTTATCACCGCCATAATCAATGATGGTAAACTACTCATGGCCCTGCACACCCGCACACCAGGGAATATGTATGGACTCATCGCTGGTTTTGTGGAACCTGGTGAGACATTAACCGAAGCAGTCCAAAGGGAGACCATGGAGGAAGTAGGTTTAAAGGTGAATAATATAAAATATTTCGGAAGCCAACCCTGGCCCTATCCCAACAGTCTGATGATTGCCTTCACTGCAGATTATGAAAGTGGCAGGATACAGGTGGATGGGAAGGAAATAATAGATGCCCAGTGGTTCAGTGCAGATGAACTTCCCCGGGTACCATCACAGATGAGCATTGCCGGGGAGCTTATTGAGTGGTATCTTGAAAATTACGGGATGGAAGACTAGGATAACCCTTGTCAATTTTCTTTTTATATTAAACTGTCTCATATTCTAAAAAAAGTTTAAAAAGAGGGATTATTAATCCCTCACCCTCTGATTATACTGCGCATCAGACTTTCCAGTTCTGAGGACTGGGTTTCCAGTTCCAGGTAATATCTGACCGAACGCGCAGTTTCGTTTTTCTGGCGTAGCAAGCGCATTTCTTCCAGTATTTGCAGTATTCTTAGATGTAAATCCTTCATCTTTATACTTCTCTGAAGGTGCGCTTTTAAGGACCATTATCTGGTTATGCAGATCCTGGTCCCCACTAGAATCATTAAGTGTCTGGTTGTGATGCCCGGTTGAGTTAACACTCAGATTAGTTGTTGTGTTACCAGAATCCATGGCATAAATGGGTAGGATCCAAAGGAGAACTACAAACACGGTTATTATTGCTGTCTTTTTCCAGCCGTTATCACCTCCTCCTAATTGACATAATAAGATTAACTCCAGTTTAAAAATATTTTTTCCAAATTTACGCCCAAATTTCACCAGTTCACACCAACAGACACCTATAAGGTAGAATCTATAATAAATAATCACTACAGTCAAATAAGGGTTATATAAAAAAAGCTCGGGTTTATAAAAAAATAGCTCCGGAAATAATAGTACCTAATAGATTTATATGTTAAAATATACCATATTCCATATATCGAAGTTTTGAATGTGTCAAATCAGGGTTTATAGTGATAAAATGGCTGGGGAGACAATTTTAGTGGTGGAAGATGAGGGAATCAGTGCCATTGAGATCCAGGAATGTTTACAATCCCTGGGATACCATGTGCCTTCCACTGCAAAAACAGGGAATGAAGCAATACATGAAGCATTCTCAATTAAACCGGATTTAATCCTTATGGATATTACCTTAAAGGGAGACATGGATGGTATAGATGCTGCCACCATTATTAAAAGTTTCATGGACATTCCCCTGATCTATTTAACTGCACTGGATGATGTGGAAACATTTAACCGGATGATTGACACTAAAGCCAACGCTTATCTAATCAAACCAATTGAAGAAGCAGAATTGCGCAATAATGTTCAATTATCATTGAAAAACCATGAAACTAGACAAAAAGAACTAGCAGATGAGAAAAAGGCGGGGTTAAAGGATGTTCAGATATTTATGCGCAGTGCCCTGCCAGAACTGGTAACCAACATCCCCATCTCTGAGAGAAGTGTATTCCTCTCCCGCTTCATGCGGCTTTTCGAGCAGAATATGAAACCATTATTTCATCAGTATGTTAGAGAGAACAGCCAGGAAACCTATGATAGTCTCTCTGACGAGGATAAAATGAGGATATACCTTTCCTGGATTTCACACCTATACGAAAACCTGGGCTTTAAGGTTTTAACACGTTCCAGAACAACCCTGGGGGCGATGACTGTTAAAAAATGTTCATGGTCACCAGCCCGACCTAAAGACGTCTTTCTATGCCTCATCTGCCAGAGCATTATGCAGCTAACCTACTCCTGGACCAATCTACCGGGAAGTGTTAAAGAAGAACCCACCACCGGTATCCTACAATCAGTGTGCAAGTTCAATTATGATATGGACAGTACCACTCCCTAAATCTTTTATTATTCTAAATTTTTTGAAATTGTAATATTTATTTAAAAAAATGATTTTCAGATATTTCTTATATCTACAAATCATATATTTCTTATATCTGCAAATTAGATATTTTCTTATATTCACAAAATTACCGGTTTCATGTGACACACCTCACATGAATATGTAATTAAATATATGGTGTTGTGAGACAATGCATTAACATATTTAAATGAAACGATGGCGGTATTGATAAAAAAAATTTGGAAACATTATTGGCAAGTATCCCAGTAGCACAATACAAGTCTAAAGGGGATAATTAATGACAAAAAATAATGCGGGTTTGAA
Source organism: Methanobacterium sp. (assembly GCF_016217785.1). Classification (NCBI taxonomy): domain Archaea; kingdom Methanobacteriati; phylum Methanobacteriota; class Methanobacteria; order Methanobacteriales; family Methanobacteriaceae; genus Methanobacterium; species Methanobacterium sp. The sequence continues at coordinate 115,801 of NZ_JACRGA010000023.1, read as the reverse complement.
AGATTTAAACCGGGTTAATATTTTAGAAAATGAAATATCTAAGCTAAAAAATGAACTTGCATTTAAGGAGGAAATATTCGAAATTTCACCCAATTACATCCTCCTGATAGGGTTAGATGGTGAAATTTTAGAGGTAAATCATTCTGTTGCCAACCTTATTTCCCATATCAATAATAAAAACCCCACGCTACTGTCACATCTTGCAATCATACCTCCAGAAGAGCTTCATAAATACACTAATTCTATTGCTTTTATATTCAATAAAAAAACTAATAAGCCGTTTAAATCATTCTTTTTAGGTAATGAAGATGAAGTTCGATATATTAAAGTATATATCTCCCCAGTTAAATCAGATGATGAGATAATAGCCATCTCCATCTTTGCAACTGACATCACTGATCTTAAATTAATGGAAGATTCACTGCAAGAATCCCTTTCTCTTCAAAAAGCAACCATGGAATCCGTTGCTAATGGAATACTGGTGGTTAATAACCATGGAATAATAACCAGTTATAATCAGAAATTTCTGGAAATGTGGGGTATTCCTCCATCCATACTTAATCCCAGATATGATGCAGATCTCCTGGAACATGTGATGGATGAATTGAAAGATCCTTCCGAGTTTAGATCAAAAATAGAAGAACTGTATCAGAACCCTAGAGAAATCAGCTCGGACATAATAGAATTTAAGGATGGGCGTGTATACCAGCGCTATTCACAGCCACAGATAATTGGAAATAAGGTGATGGGAAGGGTGTGGAGTTTCACTGATCTGACCAACCTTAAAAAGACTAAAGAATCCTTACGGCAATCAGTTGCTTATTATAAAACCATCTTTGAACATAATGGAACTGCCACCCTTATAATTGAAGAAGACAACACTATATCCCTGGCCAACTCTGAAACAGAAAAAATATTCGGATACCTGCCCTACGAGATAATGGGTCAAAAAACATGGCAGGACTTTGTGTTACCTGAATATCAGCCCAAAATGAGGGAATATCAGAAGTTAAGATCCAGTAATTCAATATCTACTCCGAATAGTTATGAATTCCGTATCATTGATAAACATGGAAACATTAAAGACATTTTCGCCAATATTTGTCTCATACCTGGAACAAAAAGAACTTTAGCATCGATTTTAGATGTAACCGAACGTAACCAGGCACTGTCAAAAATAACCGAAAGTGAAAACAGGTACAGGACCCTTGCTGAGGCTGTGGAAGATTTTGTGTTTATCATCAACCGTGAAGACAACTTAGAATACATCAATGAATATGCATCGCGCAAATGGAAACTCAACCCTGATAAGGTACTGGGTAAACCCCGATGTGAATTATTCCCTCCAGAAACCAATGAATTACAGAGTAAATATTTGCAAAGGGTGTTTGAAATCGGAAATACTGTGCGGGGCGAGAACTTGGTAACCATGTCCCCGGATTCCATGTGGCTGGACACCCTCCTCATTCCCCTTAAAAACCCAGATGGAAGTGTTGAAAAGGTTCTTGGTGTGGCCCGGGATATAACCGAGAGGAAAGAATATGAACTACTTTTAAGCAGGCAAAATGAAATCCACAGATCCATGGGAACTATTTTAACCGAAGCCATCATATCAGAAACCGAAGAAGAACTGAGAAAAACTTGCCTCACGGTTTGTGAAGACATCACACAGAGTGAATTTGGTTTTATATGTGAAATAAATGCAGATGATGAATTCAACACCCTAATCTTTAGTGAATCACTACTTGAAAACTTTCAGATGGAAGATCTTGACTTTGATCCCATGCTTAAAAACTTCATGATCAATGATATCTGGGAACAACTGAAAAGTACCAAATATCCCATAATATATAATGATCTTTCCATCCTTAATATGGATTTTTTACCCGGAGATCATCCCTTCCTTAAGAATATTCTTCTGGCTCCTCTGTTAAGGAATGGTGAATTCATGGGTTTAATTGGATTGGGTAACAAGGAATCGGGCTATGATTTTTCGGATAGTAAAGCTTTGGGAAGCATTTCCACTACCATTGTTGAAGCACTGCTTAGAAAACGGGCTGAAGAAAAATTAAAAAAAGCTTTAAATGATAAGGAAATGCTGGTCCGGGAAATTCACCACCGCACCAAAAATAACCTGATGATCATGGCCAGCTTACTCAATCTCACCTCTGCAGATATTGAGGATGAACAGGCCAAGGAGATATTCCGACAGATTCAGACCCGGGCTAAGTCCATGGCACTTATCCATGAAAAACTCTATCGATCCGATAATTTTAAAAAGATCAACTTCGGAGATTACATACGTCACCTAGCCCGTGACCTTTTTAATTCCTTTTTAAGATATCCCGAGCGGGTGGAACTGGTAATGGAACTGGAAGACCTGAATTTAGATATTAACACCGCCATTCCATTGGGCCTCATATTAAACGAACTTTTAACCAACTCCATGAAATATGCGTTCCCCAATGGAGAATATGGAACCATAACCATTGAATTTTTCAAAGAAGCTGAAAATTACGTTATGATAGTGGATGATGATGGGATCGGACTGCCCCCCGACTTGGATGTTCAGAAAACTGATACTCTTGGATTACAACTTGTTAAAAATCTCATCGGACAAATCGAGGGAGAAATTATGGTTCACCAGGAGGGAGGAACTCAAATAATCATCACTTTCAATGAAGATGAATATCTGTCGTAGAAATGGTTTGTGAATATGTATTTTTAAATTTAATTCATTTTAAAAAATTTTAATCATCCCCATCAATTTAACCCTATTTCAAGTCTTATTTTTCCAGTTAGTTTAATATACAGGAAAATAAAAAATGTTTCTTGAGAAGCTTGGAGGAATAAACATGTCAACGGATGATAATAACGGGTTAAAAGTATTATTAGAAAATTTAACAGATGATGATCCTGAAAAAAGAAAAGAATCTGCAGAAAAGTTGGGTGAAACAGACAATCCAGATGTTATTGGACCATTAATCACTGCACTGGAAGATGATAATCCTCAAGTTAGATTCACATCCGCTAAATCACTGGGTAAAATTGGTGAACCCGCTATTGAGCCACTGGTTGCCATATTGAAAAACGATGAGGGGAATATCCGCAGGTACGCCACTTTGGCCCTTAAGGACATTAAAAGCGATACTGTGGTTGACCAGTTGGTGGAATCCCTTTCTGATAAGGATTGGAGTGTGCGAAAGTTCGCCTCCAAGGCACTGGGCGAGATAGGCAGTGCTGCTGCAGTGGACCCACTTATTGATACCCTTACTGATGAAGATTGGGGTGTAAGGGTAGCAGCAGTTAAGGCACTGGGTGATATTGGAGATGAACAGGGTATTGACCCCATTAAAAAAGCCCGTCGTGCTGCTACCGGGGATAAAGAATTTAAAAAGGCATGCAATAAGGCCTTAAAAAAGATTCAGAAATAAATTCTGGATCATAGTTTTTTTTTATTTAAATAGAATTTTAGTTAGAAACTCTGCCCTTTAGTTAAGCTGGCCCTTAGTTTAAGATGCTCTTTAGTTAAGATGTCCCTTAAGTTAAAATGTCCTAGTTTAAACAAACTTTTTTATTTTTCGCTGGTCCATGCCAATATATATTCCATAATGATCCTATTTTTTGCTAAAATTATTCAATCAATCTTTTTTTTCTTTAATTGGTATAGGTCAGTTCGTCGGTTTTTAAGGAGGGGAAGCTCCTGCCGAATTTTTGGGATCATTTTTAAGTCAATGGGAATGTATATTATTTCCTCATCTGTTCCCGCCTCTTTTAAAACTGTTCCCCATGGATCGCAAACCATAGAATGACCATAAGCCACATATGTAGCATCAGGATCCCTGGCTGGTGAGGCAGCAGCCATGAAAACCTGGTTATCCACAGCCCTAACCCGGATTAATGGTTTCCAGTGGGCAGGTCCGGTGGTGAGGTTGAAAGCTCCAGGTACAACTATCAGCTGAGCCCCTTCCAGTGCCATCAGGCGTAATAATTCGCTGAATCGTATATCATAACAGATACAGATCCCTATTTTACATAGGGGTGTGTCCACTACTGTGATCTGGTTACCGGCAGTGAGGGTTGTTGATTCCTTGAAACTAATTTCCCCAGGCACATCAATGTCAAAAAGGTGAACTTTACGGTGGACTCCTATAATCTCACCAGGAGGGTTGAAGATGAAGCTGGAATTGTAGACCTTCCCGTTATGTTTTTCAGGGATGGAACCAGCCACAATATAAACACTGCCCTGTTTTGCAGCTTCAGAAACAGCATCTAATGTGATACTGTCCTCCATTTCCTCCGCATACTCTGGGAAAAGGGAGGTTTGATAGGGACAATTCCACATTTCAGGTAATATCACCAGATCCGATTGTGAGGCAGCTTCACTGATCATGGCCAGTGCACGGGCAATGTTCTCACCCTTATCCTCCACTACTTTCATCTGGCACAGTGCTACTTTGAAATTGTCTTTCATTTTACCATTTTCACCCATTAATACCTATCTAATCCTGTTTATAACTACTTCTAAGTTAACGTATGAAAAATATTGTAATGATTAATGATTTTTACTACCCGAAACCACTATAAACAAATTTAACATTAATAGATGATAACAATGAAGCTTATAATTAATATTTGACACTAATCATTATTTACTCATTTCCATTGGGAGATTTATTATTTCTTTCAATTAAAACTATTAAGAGTATCATCTATATTATAGTTTAGAGTTATGGCTTAAGTTAATTGAAGCACTATGGCCGAATAATACACGCCAAAGGAGTAATGTTATATGAGCTGTTACCTAAGGCACATGAAAGATGTCCTAAACGAAGCAGATTTACATCCAGAAGACAAGAAGGAACGGAAAGAAGTGGACCTTGCCATTCGGAATGTGGTGGGGATGAAAGCCGATGATAAATGCAATGTTGTCTGGAAGGAAGTTAAAACATGGCTTCATGATGAAGATAAAAAGAAACAATTAACTGCTGAGTTAAAAGCAGATTAAAGTTCTATTTTTTTAATTAGATTCTTTAATATAAATTCTTTTAATTAGATTGATTATTTTTTATTAAATTAATTAATTTTTATCAATAAACTAAATAATTAATTATCAATTTCATGGGCTTTTAATTTAATTTTAAACTATTCCGGATCTCTCAGTCAGTGTTATTGTAAATACCGGAATACTCTAAAAAAGTCAACATATACTGGTATGAAAGTTCAACACTTCCAGGATTCGTACTGTTATGGGACGATAAAACTTCACACACCACCGATGTGATTCCATTACGGTTGCTTACTGTGGAAAGAACACCAGGGTAGGGTCCAACATCCACTAATGGAGATCCACTTCTATTACTAATATAACGGGCTAATTCCAGACTTTTAGGATTTTTAGGATCGTAAATAATGCAATTTTTACCAGGAATATCATTGGGTTGAGCAGAATGAAAATCAACCAGCATGGTAACATTACTATTCACAGAAGCGTTGATAATACTATTTAAGGGAGTTCCGGGATTATTAGCCTCTCGATCCGGATCTATCCCGTTGTTTAGGCGGGTGCAGGTTGCAGTGTTGTTTGGAATAGCAAAAGGGATGATGTACACAGTTCCGTTTATCTGTTTTCCATTAAGGTGGTTGATAAGATTGGTTAAAGCGATCTGAGAGGGTAATTCTGCCCCGTGAACCCCTGCAACCAGCATAACTCTGGGTTGGCTACCATCACCAAATATAATCAAGGGAGTGCCTTTTTTAGCTGCTTCCATCAACTCACCTATTATTGGGGTTTTGTTGATGTTCTTCATCAGTACAGTATTATTGGACACATCTCCCCCGGTAGAGTTATCTATAACCATTATTTTATAATTAGAAGAACTCTTAATTTCTGATCCATTGACAAGTAATGTGGTTTGAGAGGGAGAATAGTTGGTTATAATAAAGCCACATAAAAATAAGACGACCAGTGCCCCTATCCCCAATAATTTCTTATTGACCATCAGAATTTTTCGACTATTCGATCTGGATTTTTTCCTAGGACGTAATGATGGCCTCTTTTTCATTAAACCCCCCGAATAGATTTTAATAATTATCAGTGACTGATTATCTATTATATTTATGTCTGATACTATAAATAGAAAAATACTTACCATCCAAATTTTATTAAAACTATTTCAATAAAACTACATTCAATAAAATTAAACTAATTCATTAAAATTAAATGGATTTATAACCATATTTTAAACCAATTACATAACAATTGGGGGATAATTATGTTTGAAGAAGATTTAAGAGTTTATAACTTATTTATCAGCCATAATGGAGAGGGAGATGAGGAGTATCTTACCTTTATCCGGAGATTAATCGAAGCTCCGGACTTTGAATGGGAAGACCATGGTGTGCCTGGTGAAAACACTCCTGACCAATTAAAGGAACAAATTGAACCAGCAGACGCGGTGGTTATACTCACCGGACTTTACTCACGTCACCATGATCTAATACAGGAACAGGTTGATATTGCTCAAGAGTTAAAAAAACCCATAATTCTAATTCGTCCCTATGGTATGGAAGAAGTACCTGGGGACTTGGAGAAAATTGCTGAAGGTGTGGTGGGATGGAATAGGGTGTGTATTGTAGAGAGGATTCAGGAGTCTTTAGAAGATGAATAAAACCTTTTTTGTATGTTTTTTTACTATTTGATAATTATAATTCCCTATTTTTGATTTAAAATTATATTTAAAAATTTAAATTAAATACTTACATTTTTCTATTTGACAATGAATGTGCATACTTATTATATACTAACATGTAAACAATATTTCAATTAATAGTATTAATGACATTAATCATGCATAAAGGAGGTGAAAAAATAAGAATACAAAGGATAAAAAATTTCATTCCATTACTGCTTATAAGCTTAGTAATAGTCTTCTGCGTGTGTACTGTTTCTGCAACTAACGAAATCTATGTAAACACTACAGGAAACGATACTTCAGGAACTGGTACTGCAGATAATCCTTATCTCACCATACAAAAAGGAGTAGACAATTTAGATCCAAATGGAGTAATAAACATCGCGGACGGACAATACAGTGGAGTAAACAACACCAACATAACAATCAACAAGAACATGACCATCACTGGGCAAAGTCAAACAGGAACCATAATCAACGGAACAAACACCAACTGGATATTCCAAATTCCCAATGATGTGAGTGTCTTCGTTATGAACCTAACAATAGTCAACGGATACAGAGATTATGGTAGTGCTATCTTTAATAGGGGTAACCTAACAGTGACTGACTGTAACTTCACCAATAACACAGCAGATTATTGTACTATCTACAATGTGGGTAGTTGTACGGTGACTGGCTGTACTTTCACTGGCAATAAAGCATATAAAAATTGTGGTGCTATTGGATCTGGAGGAGGTATTTGTATTGTGACTGATTGTATATTCTCTAATAACAAAGCAACTATAGGGGGCGCTATCGTCAACTCTGGAGGCATTTTTACTGTGACTGGCTGTACTTTTACAGATAACAGTGCAACTGATCGTGGCGGAGCTATCGCAAGTCAGGATAATACACTTTCAGCTCATTACAACAGGTTCTACAATAATACCGCAACTGCGGGTGGTAATGCTATTTACTGTCAGTCTAGTTCTGTGAATGCTACACTAAACTGGTGGGGTTCCAATACCGATCCATCAACTATCCCTAAACTCATACTTGCTGATCCTGGTGCTTCAGTGTGGTCTGATCCATGGCTCTACATGACTATTAATGCCACACCAACCATTATCAATAACACTCAGACCAGTTTAATTACAGTTAGTTTCAACAACTACAGCTCTGATGGAACTACCTATACTGAATTTGACCCATCTCTGGGCCATATTCCTGATGGTATTCCAGTTACTTTCAGTTTAACTAAAGGACCATTCGGAACTTTAACAGCACCATTTACAGTAAATATTCTTGGAGGATTAGCATCCATACTATTCACTGCATCCAATGTTGGTGTTCAGGATGTTAATGGAACCCTTGATGACCAAAACGTCACTGCCAGCATATCAATCCTGGCTGCTCATGTTGATCTGGATACTTTCTACGCTGATTATGATGAATTCATAAACAACAACCACAACATTGTACCCATCACAGGCCCAGTAAACTATCTTGACCATGTAATCGTAGTGTTTAAAGCGACCAACATGGGCCCTAACCCTGTCACATATCTGGTATTACGTGAAGACTGGCCCAGCGAATTGATTGGTACCGGTGATGTTTGGCATACTTTTGACGGAATCAACTGGAATCAAGAATCATACTTAGCTCAAGGATCATTTAACATGTATCCAACTTACGCAGGACCTTTGGATATGGGTGATGTGTGCTTGTGTGTTTTTGGAGCAACAGTTAATGCAAGTAACACCATTATAACCAGCACTGTCAGCACAACAGAACAGGAACCTATTGATGATGAAGGATTTGACACCGCATCCGCCGATCTAGAGGTGAAGCAATATGCAGCTGCCACCATCACCAAAACTGCTAACATCAATCGACCTAATGTAGGTGAGACAGTAATTTTTACTATTGTAACCACCAATAATGGACCAGACACTGCCAATAATATGGTTGTCATTGATACTCTGCCAGTTGGTTTAGACTTTGTCAGCTGCACTGATGGAGGTGTATGGGATCCTGTAACCCGTACTGTTACCTGGCCATCCGCTGTTGTGTTAAATGGTGCGAATGTGACTTATTATCTCACTGCACTGGTAAATTCAACCAGTTTTGCTGGGACAAATGTCACCAACGTGGTAAATGAAACCCACACCGAATATCCAAATAATTCAACAACCAACTGTACCATCTACGTACCTAAATCAGACCTTTACATCCAGATAACCAGTAACAACAACAATCCCACAGTAGGTGAAACATTCACCCTAAGATACAAACTGGGAAACAAAGGACCAGACGATGCACTAAACGTAACTATTACTATTCCAATACCAGACGGATTTGTCATATCCAAAATCGAAGGAGATGGAACCTGGACTATCGTGGGAAACAACATCATCTGGACCATGACCAATGTAACAGTAGGCGACCCAGATCTGTATGTTTCAGGCTGGACCAGATGGGCAGGAAGTTTCCTATTTAGCGCATCCATAACATCAGACACCTTCAATTTAAACAGCCTAGGTGTTAGTTCCTTCAGTTTAAATACAATACCACAAGTAAACGCAGCAACCACTACAACCTCAAGTAACTCAGTGGGAATGCAAACAACTGGAGCACCACTGGCACCATTAGTCTTGGCAATACTCAGTGTACTAAGTGGATTAATGGCAACCCGGAAAAAATAATAAAAGGGATCATTCTCCCTTTTACCCACTTTTTTATTTTAAATTCAAATTAGTAAACCATTGACTTATCTAAGTTTCATTGTAGAATCTATTCAGAGTCTTTAGAATAGATATTGAAGCTCATCAACCTACTTTAGACGTGAACAACGAACTCATTTTTAATGTATCATAATGTCATAACAATATTATGAAATGAAGAGCATATTAGTACTTAAAGATAAATTAGGGGGATGTATAATAATGGACAACAACCAAAAAAATTTTGTTTTGTATATCATTGGAGCAGTAGGGCTTTTAGTTTTCATTGGAGGAATATTTGGTCTTTATGATTGGAAATATGGATTAGTTTTAGCCATAGTAATCTGGATAATAGCCGGTGCTTACCGAACATACTTTGGTGTCCCTTCAAACAGATAAACATCTATAATTTTAAATTTATTCATTTTTTTCAATTAATAATAACAGTACCCCTGAATTTTACTTGTACTTTACTTGCAGGTTAACACTTAACATCCTACCACCGGTAAACGCAGCAACCACCAACACAGTTGAAATGCAAAAAACAGGGACACCACTGGCAGGAATGGTTTTAGCTATCCTGATGGTACTCGGTGGATTTTTGGTACCTGGAAAAAATAATAGAAGGGATATTGAATCCTTTTCCCAATCTTTTTTTTAATTTTCTTTTTGATATGGTATTAAAATATGATTATGGTATTAAAATTTTGTTTTGTATATCAATTTCAATCTACTTTCAAAAGTAAAATGCATATTTGAGAGTCATATCCTTCTTTTAAATTTAAAAACTCTTCGAATTTTATTTTCAATTCCTTAAGGGACATCTCGTTATTTTCTTTTATTAGGTTCCCTATTGAATCTTTTATTGTAGTCTGCTCGGATAGATTCATTGTATGTTTAAATAACAGTATGAAGATTAAATCATCTTTTTCAAGTATAATTTCAAATTCATTAATATTATTGAGGGTTTTAGAACCTAAATAGTATGAAAATTTGTGTGAGAAATCAATTTCTCCACTATTACTCTTGTAAACCATGGAGATCGTATCCCCTAAGTTTAAATATTTTAAAATCTTAGTTTTTGGATCAAATTCAGCATTAAACAAGCTTATCCTAATGTTAAAGGGTTTATATATTGATAAGTACCAATTAAGGAATTTTGTCATTTTAATCAAGGAAATATCATTTTTTATCCTTTTTCTGGCTTCAGTCAGAATATGTGTACCAATAAAGGAGGATAATAACGTTTTATCATCCACATGACCCACAACAAAACTTGTTTTATTCATTTTATTAGATATTACATCGTAAAAATGGCTTTGGGGAATGTCTATTGACATATCAATGATTTCCATTTCCATGCCTTTGATTTGGGTTGTCTGAAGCTTCCAGAACTTATCCTGGATTTGACAAGCTACCTCTAATTCATGTTCATATAATTCAGCTTCTTCATGGTATAATGCCATTTCCTTTGCTTGTACTCGTTCTTTAATCTCATTAGAAATGAATATTGCAAATATCAGCATCCCTATTGAGTTTGCAAGTATTACAGGTATGCTTAATTCTTTAACTATTGTAAAAGCAAGGTCGTAGGGAGTGATCATAACTAAAATCATGTGGAATATTTCATAGAAAGCTGAAAATATGACTGCGTATAATACTCCCACAAATTTACCCTTGTTAAGTATGTAGATTATACCACTAAAAAGACCTGCTAAAAAGGTTGCAATGGTGCAGGGTATGTATGTGGGTCCTCCTAATAAAAAACGATCTATTGCCCCAATAATTCCAACACTAACTCCGACAAAAGGCCCGGCTATTAAACCACCCACCATAGGTGCCAGGTCTCGTACATTAGCATTAGCACCTAAATAATCAGCACCAGTATGATTGGCGAAAATGGAAAGAGATCCTAAGATGATAATTAATAAAAATATATTTTTTTTGGTGAATTTTTTGTCAAGTATTTCACCAAAGAAACTTGCTTTGGTAATTAAATAAGCTATACCTACTATTACAAAGGTCTTCTCAAGAAGTACTATACTTGCCTCTTGAAAAATTGGTACAAAATTTTCCCCATATTCTAAAGCCAGAAAACCAAATATGCTGGCCATCAAAGCAAATAAAACTCCCAAATAATCGATATAACGATTTTTTTCATCGGTTATGTTAGTTTTTATACGATTCAAAATGGATTTAGAAGAGGTCATCAAAATAATTTATTTTTTCATGATATAAATATTGAATTATGATTAAATATTGAATTAATTTTCATACAATTGACTTATCAAAAGTATCTATTGTAAAATCGATCTTGGAGTCTTTAGAATTGTAATTTAAGGTAAATATATCTTTTTTGATGAATATATGTCCTATTATTTTAGAGAATTTTTAAAAAACGGTTTAATATCTTTTTTAATGTATTGACTATTACAAGCCAATCCCAAACTTGATCTTATTATATTAAATTGTGGATTTGTATGAAAATATGAAAAAATTTGTATGAAAAAATTTGCTTAAATTAACTTATTTAATAGAGCAATTCTAATTATATAATATGGTTGATTGTAAGGTAGATAAAACTGAACAAAAGATTATAGATGCGGCTTTAAAATTGTTTAGTGAAAAGGGATATGCTGGCGCTACTACTAAAATCATAGCAGCCAAAGCAGGTTTTACTGAGATGACCTTATATACCAAGTTTAAAACTAAACAGAATCTTTTTGATCAAGTTATGATATGTGGCATGAAAAAATTGAATGAAGATGCATCTGCCATTTTATTTGTTGATAAAGAATTTGAAGACCCAAAGGACTTTTTAGAAACTTACGTTAAAAATTTGGAAAATTTTATCTGGAATAACTTTGAATTCTTCAAATTAGGATTCAATAGTGAGAGAAAAATATCTGAACAGTTCCTGATGGAAGGGTCGTATGATTTTGGTAAATATATTGAAAAGCATCTTCCTAATCAGAAAATAGATTATATGGCATTTGCTCTTAGCATATTCTCATTTGTATACATGTACGATCTCGGTAAGTATCATGGTCGTCAGGATACAAGCATTGAAGTTGTTTTAGATAAATTCATCTATAATCTTTCCCTGTCCCTCCAATAATCCCTGGAAAAATCCATCAATTTGTTAAATAAATGTTTTTTGTCTTAATTTGACTTGTAGTCTTTAGAATTGTAATTTAAGGCCAATTACTATTATAAATATATATCCAATGTTTTTAAAACTTTTTCAAACACAGTATCGATGAAAGTCCGTTCTCGATTGACATTCTTCCACAAGTCAACGGCATAACAACTAGCAATTCCATAGAAATGCAAAACACTGGAATTCCAATCGCAGGAATTGTCTTAGCTATTTTGATGGTATTTGGAGGATTCATCAGCACCAGAAAAAAACAATAAGGGATTTTTAGGTCCCTTTCCCCTTTTTCTATTTTTAATCTTAATGACTAAAACCATTGCCTTATAAAAAGTATCTATTGTAGAACGGATTCAGGAGTCTTTAAATAATAATAAAAGCCTTTATTTTTTCTATATTAATCCTATTACACCAATAGAATAAACGATTTTAGGAATTTAAGTTGGATATTTGAATTTTGTTATTATTTATAAATTTTTCCTTTTAATCATAAAAGTGCTGCTTTATTAACTACTAAAACTAAACGATATCTGGTTATTTTAGATTATTAGGCATAAAGGAGGTGAAAAGATAAGAAAACAATTAATTACAACTAAAATACTCATTCTTTCACTGTTTATCGGGTTAACAGTACTTTTTTGTGTTAGTTCTGCTTCGGCTGCAACCATTTATGTGAATGGTTCCAGTGGAGATGATGTCAATGATGGTTCTTCATGGGAACATGCCAAACTCACTATTGGAAATGCAACCGGAACCGTAGACTCTAATGGAATAGTACAAATCGCTGATGGACAATACACTGGAACTGGCAACACCAACATTACCATAAACAAGAATATGAACATTACCGGTGAAAGCCAGAGTGGTACCATAATCAACGGAACCGATAACAGTTGGGTATTCAATATTCAACCAGGGATTACAGTTACCATCTGTAATCTAACCATAACCAATGGATATACAACTGGTTCTGGTGGTGCTATCTACAATCAGGGTACTTTAACTTTAGAAAATTGTAGTTTCACCAATAACACTGCAAATTGCCAATCAAGTCTTGAAGGTGGTGGTGCTGTCTATAATTATCAGAGTACTTTGAGAGTAGTCAATTGTTCTTTCATTAACGATAGAACACTTGGTATATACCATTACGGCGGGGCAATTGGTAGTTTCCTTGGTACGTTGGATGTTACTGGTTGTACTTTCGAGGGTAACGTTGCCGAAGATCGGGGCGGGGCCATATCCAATTTCCAAGGTACCAGTAATATTTCTAACAGCACCTTCCTTGGTAATTATGGAAGTAGTGATAGTGCCATTTATAATATATATGGCTCTATGAACATTACTAACTGTACTTTTACCAACAATGGACGAAGAGTCGGTTATTACACCCCACTGGGTGGTGTTATTGAAAATATGTATGCTAATTTGGAAGTAACCAGTTGTACATTCCTTAATAACTACGCATACTTTGGTGGTGCGATCTACAATAATGTAGGTGCTTCCAATGTTGTTGAAGTTCATTTCAACAGATTCTATGGAAATATTGGAAATTATGGTACTGCCATTTGGAATAGTGAGGGCACTTTGAATGCCACCAATAACTGGTGGGGTTCCAATGTCAATCCCATGACCATCTCTAACCTGATTTATGTCAATGGAGGTTCAGTATATGCTGATCCATGGATTATACTTACCATTAATCCCACTTCCGAGTTAATTGGAACTGGTGAAAGTTCCGTGGTAAGTGTTAGTTTGAAATACAATTCAAACGGTGATGACACTTCCCCCTTAGGTGCTGTTCCTCCTGTTGATGTAGTTTTTGATGTTAACAGTTTAGGAGCTCTAAACCCATTAAATGACATTATCAGTGATGGTTTAAACGCTACAACTACCTTCACTGCTGGTTTAACACCAGGATTTGCAACCGTAAATGCCACTGTTGATGGACAAACTGTAAACACCACAATAAGAATAATGGACAGGGATGATATCTACGTTGCCACCACAGGAGACGACAATACTGGAAACGGTAGTCCAAGTTATCCATTCCTCACATTAAATAAGGCAATAAGCGAAGTTAGATCAAATGGCAGAATACACATCGCCAACGGAGAATACAAAGACCCATTAGATAGTGGATTGAGTATTGATAAAGACCTGACCATTTTCCAGGACACCTGGATACCAGGTTCTGGAACTGGTGTTATTATCAATGCAGATGGTAATGGCGGAATATTCTTTATAAGTTCCGGAGTAAGTGTCACACTTGGAAACCTTACCTTGACCAACGGGACAGGGTTTGGTTTTGGCGGAGCTATTCTGAACCAGGGAGATTTGAATATCCTGAATTGCACATTCTCCAATAACTATGCAGACTTCTATGGGGGAGCAATTTACAGTGACGGAAATCTAACCATCTTTAACACAGTATTCATGGGAAACTGGGTTCCTAACAGTTACTCAGTCTATAGTGGTGGAGCTATCTGTAACATGGCTAACATGAATATCACCAACTGTACTTTCACCAAAAACTCGGCAGGAAGTGGAGGAGCCATCATGAGTCAGAACTACCAGAGCAATTTCCTGGTAACAGTTAAAAATAATGTGTTCACTGAGAACTATGCAAGCAATTATGGTGGAGCCTTCTACATCTATGATGGAGATTACACCAACCACATCATCCAGTTCAACCGGATTGTGAATAACACTGCATCTGAAGGCAATGCCATATATATTGCCTATGGGTCTTTAAATGCCACGCTGAACTGGTGGGGATCCAACTCGGATCCATCAACCATCAACAACCTCATTATGATGGAAACTGGTTGTGACGTGTTATCAGATCCATGGATAATTTTATCCGTTAACACAACTCCCAACAACATAAACAACGGGGAAACATCAAATATCACTGGGGATTTCAACCACATCAACAGTGGGAGTCCTTTAACTGGTGGTAATATACCTGACGGGAGTATAACCCTGGATGTGCTCTGGGGAAGCTTTAATAGTTCAGTAATTAGCCATTCATTCACAGGTAACACAATTGCCGGTGTTTTGACTGCCACCTTCTATGCAATTGAAGGAGCTGTTAATCCCTTATTTAACCCGGTTAGAGTAAATGCCACTGCCGACGGATACACAACCATTGACACTGAAGCCGCGTATATTAACATCATACCCGCAGCCAACCTAACCATCAGCAAAACCGCTCCAAACACAGTTATTGCCGGAAATCAAATCACATACACCATAACAGCCACTAATAATGGACCCGATACTGCTACCGGTGTTATCATATCTGATACATTCCCCATGGGCATATCGAATATTTCATGGACTGCTGAATATTCTGGAGGAGCTTCTGGCCCCACATCCGGAACTGGAAATTTGAACATAAACCTGGGAACTCTTCCCGCAGGTGGTTCATGCATTATAACTGTAAATGGAACAGTCTCATCATCAATACCAGCAGATACCATACTATCCAATACCGTGAGCATAACCTCATCTACCCACATAACAGACCCAGATAATACCTCTGATACTGTATTCACGACTGTAGAACAAGAATCTGCCATTGAACTAGAAAAAACAGTGAACAACCCACGGCCAGACGTAGGAGACACAATCACCTATACAGTAACCGTGCACAACAACGGACCCAGCGACGCTACTAACATCCAGATACAAGACATAATGCCAGCCGGATTCAATAACGTTGCAATAACTCCTTCTAAAGGAACCTACAACTCTGAAACAGGAATATGGACACTCAACCTTGACGTAGGTGAAAATGCTACCTTAAACCTCACTGGAGAAGTAACAGCTCTACTTGCAGGGAAAAACACCATAAACACAGCAACTCTCATAGGAACAACCAACCAGACAAATGCAACAATCTACGTGCCCCAATCAGACCTATACATCCAGATAACCAGCAACAAAAACAATCCCAGACCAGGTGAAACATTCACCTTAACCTACAAACTGGGTAACAACGGACCAGACGATGCAACTAACGTTACCATAACCATACCAATACCCGAAGGATTCGTAATATCCGAAATCAAGGGTGATGGAACCTGGACTCAGAACGGGACCACCATAACTTGGACATTCAACAACGTCACAGTAGGAGATCCATACCTCTACATCTCTGGATGGACTACAGGACCCGGAATCTACCTATTCACTGCATCAATAGCATCAGAAACCTTTAGTATAAACAGTATGGGAGTTAATTCCCTGAGTTTAAATGCAGTGACACCAGTAAATGCAGCAAGCGTAACCAGTAACACAGTTGGAATGCAAAACACAGGAATACCACTCGCAGGAATAGTATTAGCTATCCTAATGGTACTCGGCGGATTTATCAGCACCCGGAAAAAACAATAAGGGATCTTATCCCTTTTCCCAACTTTTTTTTATTTTTTAATTTCAATAAATCTAGCATTGAATTTTAATAATATCAATTTGTAAAGACGATTCATACGCATATAAAGAAGAAATAATACGCCTATATTTTTCTATTTTCCCTTTATGAACAGATAATCCAGCATTATTGATCAATCTTTTTTTTTAAGGGATAATGGTTTACATTTAAATTTTTCCATTGGATTAAAGTGTGCATCTTTATTTATACTTGAAATTAACAATATTTTGATGAGATTATTAGTGATAGTGGACAAAAGGAGGTGAAAATATAAAAAAAATAGTAATACTCTTATCACTTGTTATTTTAATTTCACTGACTGTTGGAGTAGTTACAGCGGCTGATCCTATAGATCCAGATAACGTGTTCATTTCACCCAACGGTAACGATACCGATGGTGATGGTAGTGACATAAAACCTTACCAGACCATCCATAAAGGATTAGAAACAGCTAATAACAATACAGGAACCATATACCTCTTATCAGGGACGTATAATACCACCGGTGACTATGGATTAACAGTCAACAAATCCTTAAATATTATTGGATCTGGACAAGACAACACCATAATCGACGCAGGAAATCAGAACCATATCTTTGTAATTCAGAATTGGGCAACTGTCAACATCCTCCAAATTACACTAAAAAACGGTTTCGGAAGTTATGGAGGTAGTATTCTAAATCGGGGTAATTTAACAGTGGAGAATTGTACTTTCACCGGTAACCGGGCATCTAATGCTGGAAGTGCTATCATGAACTGGTATGGAACTTTACAGGTTACAAGCTGTACCTTTACTGATAACACCGCACACATACCTAATCATGCCTATGGAGGTGTTATAGCCAATACCGGTACTTCCACCATCATTGATTCAACCTTTAACAGTAACAAGGCCTACGAAGGAGGAGCAGTATTCAATTACCTTGGTAACTGTACCATCAACAACAGCAACTTCCAGGGTAACACTGCCGGTAAGGGAGGGGCCATCTACAACAAGGAAGGTATTTTAACCTTGAATAATAGCACCCTTGAATTTAACACTGCTACCGCCACAAGTACAACTGTAGACGTGGTTGCAGCTGGTGCTGGAATCTACAATGATGATGATAGTACCATGACCATTGATAACTGCATCATCCAAAATAACTGTGCCACAGTCTCGGGTGATGGTGTTAACGTGTCTGCTGCTGGTGGAGGAATATGTAATGGTGGAAATCTGCTTATTGACAACTCCATCATCCAAAACAACTGCGCCATTGCTGCAGCCACATCACAACTTAATATTGTGTCTGCTGATGGCGGAGGGATCTACAATGATAATGTTCTCATCATCAACAACAGCATCATCCAAAACAACACGGTCACAGCCAATGCTGATAAGGATGTAATTGCTAATGGTGCAGGAATTTTCAGCAATGGCGATATGGCCATTAATAAAAGCAGAATTCAATACAACACCATCATTATTACCACCAATGCCGGTGTGGGTGCATATGGTGGAGGAATACAAAATGGTGGAAATCTGTATATTAATGACAGCATCCTTCAATACAACACAGTCACAGCCACCACATCCGGTATAAATCGCATTGGAGGTGGAGCAATATCCAACACCTTTGCTGGGAATTTGTATATTGACAAAAGCACCATTGGATACAACACCGTGGCAGCTATAGAGGGAGATGAATTTGCTGTTGGAGGTGGTATCTACAACGAGAATGTTCTTGTTATCAGTAACAGCACCATAGCATTTAACACCGTTACAGCCTCCAATGGAGGTGAATATGCACCTCTTGGTGGTGGAGTATGCAATTTTGGTGAAATGATAGTCAATTTCAACCGTATTGTAAATAATTCTCCTGGTGCAGTACATAATGATGCAGAATCTGTACCGGATTTACGATATAATTGGTGGGGCTCCAACAATCCCGAGTTTGACCAGATCATCACAGGAACATCCGCAGATTACGATCCATGGCTGGTTATGAGATACACCACCAACCCCATTACTATAACACAGGGGAGTACTTCAACTTTAACAGCAGACTTCCGCTATGATTCTGATGGAACATTCCATGACCCTGCTTTAGGACATCTACCTGACGGGACTGTGGTGACCTTCACCACTAATCTCGGAAATGTGGGTAGTAAAATCGCTACCGCTTTAACCATAGATGGTGTTTCCACAACCCTACTGCGTGGAGATGAAGCAGCCGGCGCTGCACTAACATCTGCAGCCCTGGACTTGGAAACCAGGTATCTAACAGTGCCCATAACACCATCTACAGTAAACGCAGCCAGTACAATTAATGCCAAAATAGTCAACATGCAAAATACTGGATTTCCACTGGTAGGAATCGCCCTAGCTATCCTAATGGTAATTGGTGGATTTATCAGCACCCGGAAAAAATAAATAAAAGGGATTAAAATCCATTTCCCCCTTTTTAATTTTCCCCCTTTTTTTATTTTAGTGTGATAAGAAATACTATTAACTTCTACTAATGTTCAAATACAACCTCAAAATAGTTCTTATTTTAATTAACAGATAATCAAACAAGTATTCCACATTTAACTCAATTGGCACATATTACATAAGTAGTTACTTACAATCATCACCGAAAAGGGAAATAGTAATATGATATTATATTCACATAGTTAGATATGTCAACAAGTTAGGATGTTAGAAGGTGGAAATTTGAAAAGAAAGGCGAAGGCGAGATCTTTTAAGGCGTTATTACTTATTGCAATTTTGTTTTTTGGTTATAGTAGTGCATCTGCAGCCCAATGGGAAGTTGGGAGTGGAGCTACCTACGCTACTATTCAATCCGCAATTGATAATGTAAACACCCTGGATGATGATGTTATCAATGTGCACAGTGGAACATACGCTGAAGATGTTATAATAAATAAAAAGCTGACCATAAAAGCCAATACCGGTGATGATGTAGAATTACAATCCACAAATACGGGATTTACAGTAGTAAATGATAGTAGTGGGGATGGTAGTGGAAGTACTATAGAGGGTTTTAAAATAACTAATTCTGATAATGGAACAGGGGTAAATGTCAGTGCAGACAATTGTACTGTGAAAAATAATGATATTAATGGGGGGAAAACAGGAATTGCAGTTTCTGGTGGGAACACTACAGTTATGGATAATATTATTTCTGGCCAATCAGAAACTGGTATTCTGGGAAACCTTTCCAGAGGTTTCTTCACAGTTTCTGGAAACTTCATATCCTACATAATTGGTGGGGAGTTAGCAAATGGTATTACAGTTTCAATTAACGGGAGTTTAACTGATTTTAATGTTGCTGGAAACACCCTATCCAACATCCGTGCAATTGGTGCTGGTAGTAGTGTTTTTGGAATACAAGTGGGCAAGAGTAAAGGTGCTGATGGAAATCCAGAAATGGCCAATGTCACCAGTTTAGTGGTATCAAAAAATATAATTACTAATATCAGCGCCACCGGCGCTATTATGGGATTGGAATTAATAACCAGCAGCATTAATGCTCTGATTTCTGGGAATATCTTATCTGAACTTAATGCAAGTTTTGGCAGCTCAGTTTATGCGCTTGAAGCTGCTATAATTGGAAACGGGACTGTACTGGTTTCTGGAAATACAATATCCCAAATAACTGCAGATGAACAGGCAGTGGGAATTGTTACTGTGGCTTTAGGTGAACTGGTAATGGAGAATAACAGGATTGCCGATATCAGTAATGCCAAGGCAGCAGTGGGAATGTTGGGTCTGGGATTATTCAAAAATGCAACTTTAACCAATAACATTGTTTCTAATATTACATCACCCAGTATAGCCGCTGGAATTGTAGGCACTGCCCTGGCACATCTTAATATGTTACATAATACAGTAATCGGAGTAAACGGAGCTAATGATGTGTATTTGGTAGCTGCTGGTTTTAACACCACCACAGTTACGGGAAACAACCTGGAAGGGGATGGTTCAGGAACTGGTATTGTAATATGTTCACCCAATGGAACAATTAACTACAATCGGATTGCAAACTTTGAATATTACATTCAGAACTTTAAATTCTCATCATTCGGACCGAGTATCGATGAAATGCTTAAGCCCATTGATGATGCCATTAAAAACCATCCTGAACTGGAACCAATCCTAAAACCCATCCGTGATGATCTGGATAAACTATTCCACTCTCTGGAAAACAGCAACACCACTGCCACCTACAACTGGTATGGTACCAATTCACCTGATGCTGCTAAATTCTTCGAAGGAAACGGAACTATAAACTATACTCCATGGCTGGTTTTGAATATTAATGCCAGCCCCTCCACCATTAATGCCGGTGAAAATTCTATCATTACCGCTGATGTTTACCAGGATTCAGCTGGTGGTGATCACAGTGCCGATGCAGCCATGTTCTTCAGCGGCCCCAATGTAACATTTACCACCAACCTGGGAAATGTGGGAAGTAAATCTGTGACAGCCCCATGGATTAATGGCCTTGCTACTGCAATTTTAAGAGCTGATGAAGGTCCTGGTATCGCCACAGTGACAGCAGCAGATTACCAAACAGTGCCGACCCGGGTAACTATCCTGGGCGCGTCAAAAATATCCACAGCTGTGGTAAATGCACAAACCATAGGAATGCAAAACACAGGAATACCACTGGCAGGAATAGTACTAGCAATTCTAATGGTACTCGGCGGATTTATAAGCACCAAGAAAAAATAATAAAGGGATAAAAATCCCTTTCCCAACTTTTTTTAAAAATAAATATTAATTTGTTCAAGAGGTCGTTCCACTTGTGAATTTGTAAAATGGGGATGTAAATGTGTAAGATGCCCCGTTGCAATGGAATACAATTTAGTTGGATTATTTTACTGTGAAAAAGGGGGCAGAATCCAAGTAAAAGATATTTATTGATCATTTTATTGAAATTTAATTTTTGTATAAAATTTAATTGTTGTAAAAATAAAAAAACGGGGTTTAAATGATCCGAATAAAAAGAGCTTATGAAGAAGTTAAGGAAAGTGATGGCTTTAGAATATTAATTGACCGTTTGTGGCCTCGTGGAGTGAGTAAGGAAAAACTGAAAATAGACCTATGGCTAAAGGAAATTGCTCCATCAAGTGAACTTCGTAAATCATTTGGACATGATCCTAACAGGTGGGAAGAATTCCAGTCTAAATACAGGGATGAACTAAAAGAAAAAAGTGAATTATTAATTCAGATCAAAAAATTAGAAGAAAAATTGGGGAATATATCTCTTATTTACTCAGCCAAGGATGAAAAACATGACAATGCTGTGGTTTTATTAGAATTACTTAATAATTAGAATATAATTAAAAAAAAAGTTAAATCAAATTTTATGGTAAGTTAAATCAAATCTTAATGGTAAAAAAGAATGTACTACCTTTTCCAGGTTCTGATTCAACCCAGATTTCACCACCATGCTGATGCACAATTCTCTGGGCAATAGACAAACCAATTCCAGAACCTTCATACTCATTATGAGTGTGTAATCTCTGAAAAATGGTGAAAATGCGTTCTAGATATTTAGAATCCATACCTATTCCATTATCTTTCACCTTAAAAATAAAAAAATTTCGCTCCTTCTGAGCGGATATATGGATTTTTGGTTTTTCATTGCTTCGATACTTGATAGCATTACCAATGAGATTCTGGAATAGTATAATCATCTGATTCTCATCAGCCATGACATTTTTGGGTAAATAGTCATGGGTTATTTCTGCATTATTCTCATAAATTATGACGTTGAGATTTAAATTAACCTGATCCATTACTTCTTCAAAGTCAACTTCACTGAACATCATTTCTTTGTTGGCTATTCTAGAATATTCCAACAGATCAATAATCATTTTGTCCAGACGTTTAGCACCATCCACAGCAAAATCTATGAACTCTCGGGCATCATCATCTAACTGACTTTTATAACGTCGCTCTAATAGCTGTAAAAACGTAGTAATCATTCTTAAAGGCTCTCTTAGGTCATGAGAAGCTACGTAAGCAAACTGTTTTAGATCAGCATTGGATTTTGCAAGTTCTTCTGTTCGCTGTTTAACTTGTTCTTCAAGACTTTCCCAATATTCCTTGAGGTTTTTTTCTGCCTTTTTACGTTCGGTGATGTCGCGTGCAGCAGCAAAAACCCCAATAACTTCACCAAACTCATCCGTATACACTGAAGCATTATATAAAACCGGAGTTAAATTACCATCCTTATTTTTGATCTCTAATGGATAATCCTTTACAGTCCCTTCTTTGAAAACATGTTGATATCCTTCCTTAGCATCTTGAGGATTAGTGAAGTAATATGCAAAATCAGTGCCTACCAGTTCTTCACGCATATATCCAGTTACTTTTTCTGTAGCTAAATTTACGTCAGTGATGGTACCATCCGGTCCGATGGTTACTAAAGGATCTAATGATGTCTCAATCAGATTACGGTTATAATCATTGGCTAACAACAGTTCTCTGGTGCGTTCTTCAACCATATCCTCAAGATTCTCCAATGTTTCTTTTAGTTTAATTTCTGATTTTTTGCGGCCAGTAATATCATGATTTGTTTCAATAACAATTGTTTTCCCAGAATTCTCTTCTATTAACTGTAAACGGCTTTCAACGATGATTTTTTTGCCATCTTTCCGCGTATGGATTAATTCACCGGACCATATTTTATCCTTTTTTAGCTTTTCCAGGAATTCATTAAATTCCAGGGGAAATTCGGTTTTAAGTAAATCCTGGCTGTTGAAACCAATAGATTCTTTTTTATTATATCCGTATAACGTTTCAGCACCCTGATTCCATGATAATATCCCCTCTTCAAAATTCCAAGAGAAAATAGCTTCATAAGAAACATCTAATAAAGCTGCGTGCCTTTTTAAATCTTCTTCAACATTTTTACGTGAGGTAATATCCGAAGTAACTATTAAAACACTCCAATCAGAAAATGAGAGGGGAGTTGCACTTACCATAGTCCAAATAATTGAATTATCTTCTTTTATTACTCCAATTTCTTCTTGAACTAGTTTCTTCTCATTAAAAGCTTTGTTACTGGGAATCTCATCAAATGATAATTCTTTCCTATCAGAATAAATATATTTCCTGTTCACAAATTTTTTTGCCATTAAATCATTTTTGGATAATCCCAAAATTTTTTCTAATGCAGGATTATCATAAATAACATTTCTATCTTTATCAAGAACCGAAACACCTACCGGCAGAGCTTCAAATAGTGTTCTCCATTTTCGTTCACTTTCTTGAAGAGATTCTTCAGATTTTTGACGGCCAGAAATATCTCTAATAATGATGTTTGACTTTAAAGTCCTATCTTCATCTCTGAAAAGTGTAGAAGTCACTTCCCCCTTAAAAAGAGATCCATCTTTCCGTTTGAAGATTAACTCTGCTTTTACCCTACCTTTTTCAGCTCTTTCTTTGATTGCAGACTGTAAAGATTCGTCTTGAATAAGTAAACCATCTCTCCCGGCAGCTATTATTTCATCTTGATTCATACCAAACATTTCTTCAGCTGTATGGTTGGCAACAAGAATAGAACCATCAGAATTAGTAAGTAACATGGCATCTAAACTAGTTTGAAAAATAGTCTTGTAAATACTCAAATCTTCCCCAGAATCTAAATGATCAGGCATATTATCACTAATTACCTTTAAGATAAGTTTCAGATAACAATCGAATATTCTATTCTTTGATAAAATCTGTTTAATTTTATGATAGGTCTAATTAATAAATATGTTTCATCAGGAATTAGATGTTAGGCTCAAAAATTATTCAAACTACTCGTAATGATTCCAAATTCTTACTTTTAATGATTTGGGACTTTTAATGTTATTAAGCTGCTTTATCAGACTTGGGGGAAATATATCTTTGCCCAGGGCATAAACCGGGGTGTTTCCTCAAAAATATTTTGAATATGCAGTTGGTGAAACCATTAAATATTCGAGTTCAGTTGTATTTCTCACTAATTTGAGAATTCAAGGTTCGTTTGTATTTTCGGGGGGTTTATTATTTTTATTCCCTGGTTTTCAAACTCTTCCTTAAAACGTTGGTCTTCGGTGAGTAGATATGCTCTCCCTTCATATCCATAGGATATATAAAGCTTCAGTTGTCTTAATGTGGTTCCGAAGTTTTTTATTTCAGGTTTGATTTCTATGAAATATCTGGAATAATGTTGATAATGCTCATGAGAATTGTACCTTTGTTTCGTATAATCACTATCACAACTTAGAGAGGTGTTCTTGTTAGTGGGATTGGCTTCGCATTCATTAGATGGATGGCGGGGGATGGAGAATATAATATCTGGTGCACCGACTCTGTAACCATTCTCAGCAATGATATATTCCTCTGCATGAATTTTAACGTTTTCCCAATCCCAATTAATGGCTTCAGGGTCTTTTACAGTGATTATCTTTTTCAGATTCTCTTTTTTAAGCAACCAAATAAGCAACTCATCATGTTCAGATGTTTTTAATTGTTCATCATCAATTTTCCACCATTGATCCAAGGTTTTGTACTGGTTTCGTCCCGTCATAGAAACACCTCATTATAAGAATAAAACTTAAAGTTAAACCTTATCGAGCTAAAGTTATTTTTTATAAGCCCAATTCTTTAAAAGTTAATGTAAATTTAGTTCCATGATCCCTATCCAGTTCTATTTTTCCATTTATCTGGCTGGTTAAACTGGTTACCAGTTGCATGCCCAGTGAATTAGTTTTGGTATAATCCAGATCAGATGGGAATCCAATTCCATCATCACTCACCTTTAAAATGAATTCATCATCCTTTTCCTCAAAGGATATTGAAACAGTACCTTTTCTGCCATCGGGAAATGCGTGTTTCATTGAATTGGTGATCAACTCATTTAAGATTAAGCCAAGGGGGATTGCTGAGTTAATATCAATATTAACATCTTCAATGATCATCTGTAAACTGACTCGGCTTGGATCCTTCACATAGGTCCTGTATAGATCATTAGCCAAGGTAGTTATATATTCCTTGAAGTCGATATTTTTTAGATCTATAGAACGGTAAAGGCGTTCATGAATTAAAGCCATGGATTTAGCACGATTCTGGCTTTCTTTGAAGATTTCTTTTGATTCTTCGTCTTTCAGGTAATTTGACTGAAGGTTTAACAGGCTGGAGATGATCATTAAATTATTCTTAACCCGGTGGTGTACTTCCTTAATGAGCATTTCTTTCTGCTGGTTTAACTTGGTAAGTTGAATGTTCTTTTTAGTTAACTCCCGCTGTGCATTGGTGAGCTCATTGTTAAGACGTCCCAGCTCCGCATATATTTGATTTTCTTTAGATTCCTGTTCACGGAGATAGGCAGCGAAATATTTCATAACCCCCCGGAGTTTGTTGGTTTGTTCATTGTTGATTCTAGTCATTTCATCCATTAATTGAACGGTTTCAATGGATCTTCCCCCAAAAATGAGTATTTTATGGTCAACTAAGAATCCAGAAACATTAATAGGTGTTAATTCGCCCTCACAAATCAAATTAAATTCCCAATTATAAACAGCATCTTCATTTTGGATTTTTTTTATAAAATCAAAAGTTTTGCCAGTGCTTCCCCCATCCAGGAGATCGGAAAATGGTTTTCCGATTTTATCACCGTTTACAACTCCCAAGTTATCATACAAGATTTCAATAATTTCCCCTTCAAAATCACAAGACATTCCAAAGGCTTCCACCGTACTTTGAACCATAAGCCCATCCTCCTATTTTTTTAAAAAAGAACTAATCCTCTTCCATCAAAGCCTGCTGGTAGTTGATCATCCAGTTAGGGTATCCCGGTTATCCTGGAATGATACCAGTGCTCCTGGAGAGATTGGTGGTAGTTCCTTTTTAATGGGTTAAATTTATTAGTGGACATGGGAGTCCTCCACCATTTGTTTAGAGGAAATCAATTCATCAGCAAGGGAAAGTGCTTCTATTGCATTTGGTGGGCATCCATCGGCTCCTATCTTCTTCCATAGTTCCGGGGACAGGAGGAATGGTCTGCCCCCCACTATAATATTAGTATTAGATATATCCTTATTTTTTCTAATTAATTTTATTAAATCCTTCACCGCGGCTATGTTATAATGAATAGATGCGGATATAGCAATTATATCGGGTTTTAGATCACTTATGGTTTGTATTATACTTTCATTGGGGGTGTTAGCCCCTAAGTAGTAGGTGTCCCATCCTTGCATTTCAAATATATCTGCCACCATTCGCACCCCCATTTCATGCATTTCTCCAGCAGCACATGCTGCAACCAGACGGTGGCCATTTTTATTAGTACTAAAGATGTAAGGATAGAGTTGTGACATGATCATCTGGGTTGCCGCAGTACAGAAGTGCTCCTGGGCCACGGTTATCTTATTGTTCTGCCACAGGCGACCAATTTCATGCTGTGATGATTCGAAAACATGGATATAAATATCTTTAATATCCATACCTTCCTCCACAGCTTTGAGTATCATCCTGCTTGCTTCATCTCGCTGAACATTTAGCAAAGCATCCCTAAAATTTTTCGCCAACTCAAAGAAGGGTTCAGATTCCTCTTCAAATACAGTCATTTTTCCCCCAGATATATCTTATAAAACCATCACATCATAATTAATAATTATATTTGTTTTTATGAAGATAAATTCATTCTCATTTTAGGTTTATATAAGCAACATCAATAAAATAAAAATGCATTTTAAGTCATTCTTAGTGGTTCAATTTTTTTCGTTATATATTAACGGAATGAACTGAGAGTCGATGAATATTCCTAGTATCAGAATAGTTACTTTCCGGGGATTCATGAGAATAATTAATTATATATTTATACTAAAAAAAGAGCAATTTAACACGATTTACCTAAAAATTTTAAAGCGATATAAATTAGAATGAAAAGATCAACTGGAATTTACATATTTAAGTAAAAATAAAAGTATTTTCATGAAAAATGAAAAGATTAACCGGCTTTCAAACCGGATGTTTTTTACAATCCCTTTTTCACTTATGATGTTTAGTCTACTACTTCAGCAAAGGCGAAGTTTCTTCGAACAGAATTAATTCTGATTCTAACTTCTTCTCCTTCTTTTGCACCTGAAACAAAAACCACAAAACCTTCAATACGGGCAATTCCGTCTCCGTCCCTACCAGTATCTTCAATCTTCACATCGTATTCTCCGCCTTCATTAATAGGAGACGAATTTCCTCTATCATTACTACTTCCGAACATACTTTCACTTCCAATTTTTTACCTTTCGGCAATAATCTATTGTTTTTGAAAGCATATAAAGTATTTTATTAATTACTTATTTTATTGATTTTTTATCCACGATTTATGTTTAAATTGTTGAAAACTGTGAAAAAGTAAGAATATTTTTTTTATTGGTAAATATCCTTAATTAATATTAAATGGCCTGGAAACAGGTGGCAATGAGTTTTTTGCTTTCTTGGTAAGCCTGATTGTAAGATGCCCATTCTGGTATTTCATAGACCAGTGTGCGGAAACCTGCAGAGGCCAATGGATTGGAAACTGTTAGGGTGGATGAACCATGCTCGGAATTGGAACTAGCCCGGTAATAGGTGAATTCAGCCAGGTTTTTCTCAACCACATCCCCTAAAGCCACTGAAGGTGAGTCCATTTTAGGGGTAGCCACGTAATATCCCTTACCATAACCCGGAGCATGGTCATGGCATATGATTACCACATCTATATCGGATTTCTTTATATCTGAAATAACATACTTGGATACCAGTTCTTCCCCATTAGCTCGTCCAGTTGCATAATTTTCAGGATTATTGGTGACGTTAACCACGTAATGGACAATGGCCTGGTTTGAAGATAAACTGTACTGGTTAACCACATCGGAAATACTTCGGATGGAAAGCTTCTCACGAGGGTGCATGCCAGTAATTACAGCGATGGTCTTTTTATTGGAGGTATCATTAGATGAGGCATTGGATGCAGTGATGACCTCTTTACTCACTGTTCCCCTGTAATCAGTGGCTATAACTGATGGATTTGATGCAGAGATTTCATTGAAGGGATCCATGAAAATGATAATATACCCTGCAGCCATGATTGTTAAAATAAAAATAACTGATAAAGCACCGTAAAACTTTTTTCTGCTCATTCGGGGTTTGGAGTCTAGGTGTTCTGCGTAGACTAGCTTACCCCCACAACGGCAACTATCAAAGTCTTCCGGGGATTCATCATCATCCAGCTCGTAATAGCCACCACAATTCTGGCAAATTAAGTAAGGCATATAAATCAATAACTATTTTAAATTATAAGCCATTTAAGCTTTTTCCATCAGAGTAATGTTATTACTGATTTCCCAATAAAACTATTTGGAGTTTGAAAAGTGTTTTGGTTACAATTTAGATAAAGTGTTAAATCTGGTTACATTCAGAAGGTTCATTTTTTATGTAACATGTGTTATATATTAATGGCAGATAAATGTGAATGAAATTATTCTAATAAGGGGATATGATTTAACAAGATTTATAATTTACCAATAGTTAATGGGAGGTTTTCCATATCAAACCCAAAAAATCTGATCTAACCAAGAATACTATTTTTGACACTGAATATATTAAAAACGCCCTGACTGAGGCCAGTTACATCCCTGATGATAACATCATTACCATCCTCTTTCTCTCCCTTGAACTGGGAAAACCTATCCTGGTAGAGGGACCTCCTGGAACCGGGAAAACAGAGCTTGCTAAAGCCATGGCACGGGCCCTGGGGA
This sequence comes from Methanobacterium sp., assembly GCF_016217785.1. NCBI lineage: Archaea > Methanobacteriati > Methanobacteriota > Methanobacteria > Methanobacteriales > Methanobacteriaceae > Methanobacterium > Methanobacterium sp. The sequence goes on along the minus strand of NZ_JACRGA010000023.1, from coordinate 86,045 downwards.
GGGATTTTTTCAGAGTGCAGTGTTATGAAGGAATAACCTTTGAACAGATGGTGGGGGAGTGGAATTACCAGAAACAATTGTTGCACCTGGAGATGTCCCGCCTGAAAGAACCAGATAAGGATGTATTTAGTGAGGAGTTCTTCATTAAAAGACCATTACTCCAGGCATTCATTAATCCTAATCCAGCGGTAATGCTCATTGATGAAATTGACAAGGCAGATGAAGAGGTGGAAAGCTTCTTACTCCAGGCTCTGGGAGAAAAAGAAATCACCGTAAATGATCTGGGAACATTCACCCTTAAAAACGATCTTCTGGTAGTTTTAACCTCCAATTCACAGAGAATGTTACTGGATGAAACCCGGGATCGGTGCCTTTTCCTCTATATTGATTACCCCACCTTAGAAAGAGAAATTGAGATCGTTAAGTCACTGGTTCCCGATGCACCCCATGAACTGGTGGAGAAGGTGGTGGGACTTATCCAGAGTATAAGGAAACTGGACTTGGTGAAAATACCATCAATCAGGGCTACCGTTGACTGGGTTCGAACGCTCCTGGCCACTGGAGATAGGGATGCCAGTGATGAGTCCCTAGAAAAAACTGTTCGAGTGGTTTTAAAGTCAGAAGAAGACCGGAAAAAAGTTGATACCAGGATATTCAAATAACCCAATTATAATTGCCGAGTGAAATTTTATGGATAAAATTGTAACCTTCTCAGGTTTACTGAGGGAAAAGGGGATCCCAGTTAGTATCAGAAGTACTCATACGGGTGCGGAAGTTTCTAAGCTAATTAATGAGGATGATCCTCTTTTTAGGGAAGCCTTGGCAGCAGTATATGTCAAAGAACAGAAACAGAGGGAATCATTTAACCAGATTTTTGATGAGTTCTTTGGAGGGGTTACTGCCGACACAGATGAGGATGGAGCTGATGGAACATCCCCATCACCAAAAAAGAATGTATGGTCCACTAAAAAATCCCAGAAATGGACAATACATCATCAGGAAGATAATAATAAGGATTCTAAGGCACATGAAATAAGTTCTGATGAATTTAATTATCATCCTCCCGTTGATGATTACAAAAAAACACCAGATGAATCAGAACTTCTCAGTAGGGATATTAACACCCTGACTTCCTTTGAACCGGAACTTTTCCTGTTATGTCAGAAGATGGGTAAAAAAATCGCCATGGTCCGTAGCAGACGCCAGCGCCAGGCTCGCATTATGCGTCCGGACATCAGACGTACCATCCGTAAAAATCTTCAAAATGGCGGGGCACTCATTGATCTGGTTAAAAGCAAGCCCCGTATGAATAAGAACCATCACTTCTTCCTGAATGATGTAAGTGGTTCCTGTGACTGGATCAGTAACTGGTTTTTCTGTCTCATTTACGCTGCCCAGAACTCTTTCAGAAGAGTGAGAGTGTTTGACTTTGACCACAGGACTGTGGAAACCACCAGTGCCATGACAGAACCCAGTATGATGGATGCTTTTATCAAAGTACGTGATATCAGGCAGAAAAAACTGATGATTCATGGGACCAGTAACATGTACCAGGCCTTCGAATCATTCCTGGACAGTGTCCAGCTCAACCGCCGCTCCACCCTGATGATTCTCACTGATTGCCGGGACTGGGCCGGTCCCAAGGTTGATGGCATACCCCAGAGTGCCCACTTGGTGGAAAAAATGAGTCGTAAATGCAGGAAGGTGATGGTGTTTAATCCTGAGGATCCTAAAAAATGGGATGTTGTGGATAGCTGTGTTTCCCATTACCGTGATGCAGGAGCCACCATCCATGAGGTGCGGAATCTTAATCAACTAGCAGATCTAGTGAAGGATATTTAGGGAAAGGATTGAAATAAAAAGGAATATTCTAAGATGGGAAGTTTTATAAAATAAACCTATTAAATTTCATTCAACATAACAAAAATAGATTTTTAATCTAAATTGAACAGAGATTATCAGTTTTACTCTGGAAATATCTGCGAATTACTCTGTAACTTTTTTCCCCACATTCGGGACATTTAACTGGTTTTAGGAGTTCTGGGAAGGCTGTGTCCTCACCATGACCACATACTCCACGGAATTTTCTAACCTTCCATTCTAGGGGCCAGTCCGATGGTATGTCATAGTGATGTTTGCACTTGATATTACGGCACACCACTTGCCAGTCTTCCAGTTTTTGATCCTGTTTTTCCATAAAAATCACTGATTTATTTATCTCTTGGGTATTGATAATAAATTTTCAGGGAGTTGAAATTAAGAGTAGAAATTAGAGTAAAAATATAATTAAGACTTAAAAAAGTTAAAATTCAAGGTGAAATAAGTTAAAATGAGTTATAAGTTAAAATATATGTTAAATAAGTTAGAATAAGTAAATAAATTAAAATTAAGAGTTTAAAAAAAGTTAAAATTAGATTAAAATAATAAATCAGGAGATTATTTACTCCTTAATTGGTTCAGGAACTGCTTCTTCCAAAGAACTTTTCCAGGGTGACTACCTTATCAGTTCCCAGTTCCCGTGGAGGTTCCAGTTCCTTGAATTCCATTTTCTGTTCTTCCAGTAACTCCCGAGCATCATCCGTGATGGAAGGAGCAACCAACACCCCCCTAACCGCGTCTTTATGGTCGCTGAAACAATCAACGTACCTTCTTAACTGTTTAACTGCATTAACACCTGCTTTCCTACTTTTCAATTCAAGGATAGTGATATTTCCCTGGTTATCCTTCCCCAGTATGTCGATAAATCCCTGGGGAGTGTGGTATTCACGAGACGTGGGGCGGAACCCTTTTTCAATAACTTCCGGGTCTTTGAATATAAGGTCTCCCATATTTGCCTCATAACCGGCTAGTTCAAGGCTTTCCACATCTTCACCTATGAAATATGATACAAGGTGGGTTTGAAGGATTTCAACCTCCAGTGATTCAGAGGGGCTTCTCCTGATACCCCTTATTTTAACCATCCCCTGATAGGTGTCCACAGTGACTTTAGTTTTGGGTGGTTGCCAGTTTACTGGTTCCAGGTTTCGGTCCTGGTGGATTATGAATGAGCCATCTGATTTAATAAGAATGATCCTGTCTCCTAATTCCAGGCGGCTCACAGCCCTTCCATCGTAATAAACACGGCAGGAAGCCATGATAGTGATAACCGCTCTTTTTGATAATCCTTCATTAATAATCTCCAGTACCCGTTGGGTGTCCGGGTTTTTTTCTTCCACCAGTTTCATGATATGAATTTCAGAGCTTATATTAGAAATATTTCACTGTTATCATAATATAAGCACTATAATTAATAATTAGCATATTGTAAGTACTTTTTTAACAGAATTAGGGAATTTTTATAAGAAATGGAAATTTTTAAAATAAATATAGAAAAAAATCCACCGGGACGATGAAACAATATTTAATGTATAATTTATTATGGGTATTGTTCACCGTTCAATTTATTAAAATTAAAGATATATAATAAGATTAAAAACCCCTTATGATAATTGCTGAAAATTGTTATAAATGAATAATAAAAATTTTTATGAGATTTTTTAATCCAATGAGGAGCTGAATGTTGGAAAAAAGTTTCATTATTGACACTGAACTCTCTTCAGGGCACCTGGAAGAAACACTGGATTTTTTACGTGATTTCTATCTCCTACCCCAACCTGATTCATTCAAAAATATTTCCAAAAGAATGTTAGGTGATACTGGAGTTTTAAGTTATACTGTTGTCAGTAGTGAAGAGGAATGGGAAGTTAGAGTGGAAATTCAGGCTGCTAACCCATTTCTTGTAAAAATCGTTACAGTTTCTATTCCTCCTGAATTTGACATCGCTCCTAAAATAGATCTCCTGGAAGAGGAGCTTTTTATTGCAATCCAGGCCTTTGAGGATGCCATTCGCCAGGCCACCCTTTACTTTGCCTGGGTGGAGGGAGAGGAAATTATACCTGAGGCACCTCCCACCAGGCGTAAGAAGGCATCTTTCCGCATGTTCGGAAGCAATATGATAATGATTTATATACTCTTTTTCGGAGTTAACATTCTTCTTTTCCTTTTACTGGGTATATTCCTGGCAATTATTGGTATACTGGTATTTCAACTGGTCATTGTTCTTTTGTCTGACCAGCTATTGCTGCGTACCAGTGACTGGAAGATCACCCCAGAAAATCCACAGGTACATATCATTGAATACCAGCTACCCCTGGAGGAGTTCCAGAAATTCCAGGAAAAATTCGGTAAGGACAGTATTATTAAAATGAAGGAGAAAATTTACCAGAAAAGCCTTGCTGTGGGTAGGGAGCCTACCTGTGAGTTGGGAGAGGATATATTCAGGGAATATGGTTTCCACTGCCAGTCCGATTTGAAGGTTTCCCGGGTGATTGATGTTTACAGAATAGTTGAAGAAGCTGCCAGCAAGTTCAACATCACCATGCCTAAGGTTGCCTTGAGTAACACCATGATCCCCAATGCTGCTGCCACAGGTCCCAGTCCAAACCGGGGGCTGGTTCTCATCACCACCGGACTTCTGGTCCAACTTGAGGAAGATGAAATACTATCCGTGATCGGCCATGAAATGGGCCACCTATCAGGTAGAGACCCAATAGTCCTCTTCAGCATAATATCTGCAGAGTTCATCCTCAGATTCACCCTATTATTCCCATTAGTTGTCATATCTCCCTTAATTTACCTGATTGTTGCGTTAGGGTTTATTTTCTTTGTGGCCAAGTTCTTTGAAACCAGGGCTGATCTTTTATCCGCCATGAAAATAGGGCAACCCCAGGTCTTAGCCAGTGCACTGCGTAAAATCGGTTACCAGCGTCTCCATGCCGAAAGGATTTCACCCACCAGATTACCCTCATGGATAAACTTCGATCCCCATCCACCCATCTACTTCCGTATTGATCGGCTGGAGAGTATGAAAACACCGGTAAAGGTTAAAAATCCCCTTCTAAAGTCTGCTAAGGACGTGGTTAACGGTTTCAAACGTACACTTGGTTTGTAAAAATGTTCCTGTATTTAACTGGAGTTAATTATCGAATATTTATTAATAGGAATTATTTACCGAATATTTTTATTAATTGGAGTCATTTAGCGAGATTTATCAGAAATATTATGGAAGTATAAAGGGTAATTTTATGTTATAAAAATTCTCAGGAGGTATAGTAATGCAGGTTGACGTGGACTTTCTGGAAAAATCAGATCAGGATTGGAAAGTGCGAATGAAGGTCATTCTCACAAAAGATGAATTATCCCGAATAGATCATGATGCTCTTAAGGAAGTGGAGGATTTTCAAATAGAAATAAAAGACGATATCCTATATTTCAAGAGTTTTCTCAGTATTGCAGAGCCATGGGAAGATGAACCATTAGAAGAACTCCTTAAGGCCACTAAACTTGAAGTTGAATACTGGATGAGGAAATTATTAAATGAAGAGATTGTTAAATGATTTTCAATATTGGATTAATAAATGATCATTGGATTAATAAAAAAAATAGTAAAAATAGGGATAAAATAAGTTTGGATGATTGTTTTTATTGATTAATAGTTATTTTATAATTCTTAAAATGAATTTAACGATTTCAAAAATGGTTACAATCACCATTACAACCATTGCTACTATAATGGCAAATTTTACGAATAATGTAACCAGATTATTGCTAAATATAAATGGGAATACGGTATATAAATAGTAAGCAACCATAAATCCAAAAATATTTAATATTATCCGGATTAAACTTCTAAACCATCCTGGATGATAGATTAAAAAGAGCACATTGCCAATAATTGTGGCAGTTATGGAGAGATTAAATATCCACAAAACATCCTGGAAGGATGAGGCTATAAAGCTCAAATTCCAGGAAAGCAGGTTGTTTACAATGTATAAGAGGATAATATTAACAACAATAGCTCCGATAAATTCAGATGTTTTTGGTTCCTTTCCTTTCAACAATTTTTGAAGAAAATCTTCCCCATTTCCCTTATCTTCACCATTACTTGTATCTTTCAAAATATCACTCTTCTAAAATTAATATTCATATAAATTACAATCACATATTTTTTAATGTGTAGTTTAATGTGTAGTGAATTTTATTTTCTATTGATTAGATAAGTTCTGGAAATAATTTTAGATAATTACTGTATTTATGAATATTTTAGATTACTGCTATTAAGAATATTATTTAGTTAGTCCCATTAATTATTTTTTTGTCTAGAATTTTTTTGGCCTAAAATCTATTATGGAATTCTATATAGGTTTATAGAAATTTTATACAGTTTAGGGAATCTATACAGTTTAGGGAATTATATATAGTTGAATCTCCTAGGAAAACAGTCCCCCAAGAGATTTTATGTTGATAATTCTCCCCGCACAGCATAGGCAACAACTGCCCCCACTGCACAGAAAGCTGCAAAGAAATAGAAAGATACATGAAGTCCTTCTAGGAATACAGAGAAATTTGAGGGTGCTATCTCCACGTTACCCATGAATCCGGTTAGAATCAGTAACAAAATTCCCAGGCTCATGGTCTGACCAATAAATACCAGGGTGGAAATTGAGGCTGAACCAACACCATAGTTCTTCCGGGTTAAAGATCCCAGGAAGTTTCGATTGGTGGGTGTGGAAAACAATCCCAAACCTACACCCACCAGTACTAACCCCACCACAACCAGGATTAAAGAGGTATTTCCATCTAACAATGCCAGGATAAGAAGCCCAATAGTACTCACAACAGCCCCTATGATGTTGATACTCCGATTATCATTGTTATCAGCAATGTATCCCACCAGAGGGGATAATAAAGCTACGGCAAGTGGTTGCACTGCCAGGATAAGTGCAGTGGTCAGAGTATCCAGTCCACGCAGGTCCTGAAGGTATAAACTAAGAAGTGTCCACATTGCTGTGGTAGCGATGGTTACCAGTAAGAGGGAAAATCCTGAAAAACTGGTTAATCGGTTTTTAAATATTTTCAAAAGTATCAGTGGGTTATTAGAACCTTTAAGTTCCTTAAAAAAGATACCCATTCCAATGGCACCGGCTAAAAGGATAATTTTCCCTGAAAGGTCGTAGAAGGTTGAAAATCCATACATTAATGCGGAGAGTGAGAGGACATAAATAACTGACCCGATTAAATCAAATTTTTCACCAGGGGAGCCTTTCCACTCACCTCTGAATCTGGCCAGGATCAAAGTTATGGCAAATAGCCCTATAGGGACGTTAATAAAGAATATACTTCTCCATCCTAAATTTTGGGCCAGAAAACCACCCAGAAGAGGTCCAATAAACAATCCTATATATACGGCAGTGATGTTAATCCCCAAAACTTGCCCCCTTCGTTTCTGGGGGAAGATGGATATTAGAAGGGCAATTCCAGTGGCAAAGATCATTGCACAGCCCACTCCCTGCAGAAAGCTGAAAAACACCAATATGATCCCTGAATCTGAAAATGATGCCAGTAATGATGCCACTGTATAGATGACCAATCCATAGGTGAAAATTTTTTTCCGGCCGTGAATGTCTGCCAGTTTTCCGAAGGGTAAGACTAGGGCTGCGTTGGCCAGTACAAATGCTGTGGGAATCCATCCTAAGAGAAGTATGCTAACGGAAAGTTCATTCTGAATTAGGGGAAGGGCCAAGCTGAGGGAAGATCCCATAAATGGTATTAGGAATGATCCAATAACCACCAGGACCAGTGCACATCTTTCCACCGATACTAATTCCCCTTGAGAATTTGAAGCCATTATTATTCCAACAGATTCTTTGATTTTATATACATTAATTTCTTAAACGCGATATTTAGTTATTGGCACTGCAAAACTCACCTAAAGAAATTTTGCAGATGTTTTTTGAGGAAAAATCTTTGGTGCTTAAATATAATTATATGTATATAAAATACATTGTTTAGATGATTAATGTGTTAGTATCTTGATTGATGTATAGTCCTTCTTAGGTTAATGTATACTCCTCTTAGATTAACATATTAGCCTATTAGGTAATTTATGAAGATTTTATGGTGATCCTTTGTTTTCAAGTATGATAATAGCAGGGATATGGGGTTTTGTTGCTGGATCTGCTCTTCTTTTAGGGGCTTTTTTTGGCTACTTTTTTAAGATCCCACAACACTGGGTGGCCACTATAATGGCCTTTGGATCTGGTGTTCTAATGTCAGCAGTGTCCTTCGAACTCCTGGATGAAGCCTATGCCCTGGGAGGACCAGCTCATTTAGTAGCGGGATTTCTGTTAGGTGCAACCATTTTCACCCTCACTAACATTTACCTGGCCCGTAAAGGAGCCAAACACCGGAAAAGATCAGTTAAACCTGCAGATGATGATACAGATAACGGTGCCATGGCCATTGCAGCAGGATCTGTCATTGATGGTATTCCAGAATCAATAGCCATTGGCTTAACCATGATCGGTGGCGGGGCAGTTAGTACTGCCACTGTCGTTGCTATATTCCTATCCAACATTCCGGAAGGTCTTTCCAGTTCAGCTGGAATGAAAAAAGAAGGATGGAAAGTAAGCAAAGTTTTCTCTTTATGGCTGGCCATAACCATAGTAACTGCTTTATCTTCACTGGCGGGCTACTCTATTTTCAGCCAGTTACCGGTCCAGGTGACTGCGGTTACCCTGGCTGTTGCAGCAGGAGGTATTCTGGCCATGCTGGTTGATACCATGATACCTGAGGCCTTTTCCCAAACCCATAACCTGGCAGGGATGGTGACTGTAATTGGTTTTTCCATTTCATTCATACTTTCCAAATTGTAAGAAAAAATGTAGGAAATTATTATTAAAATCAGGGGAGTATAATAAATTAGTAGGAATCATAAAATTTGTAGAATAATTTTTGTAGAAATATTTAGTGGGAGAATGTTATATGAGTATTGAGTGTCCTTACTGTGAGAAACTGGTTGATTATAACTTTGGAGATCCACTTGTAGAGACTGATCACTGGATTGTGTTTCTGGCTCCCAATCAGAGTAATCTGGCCACCTGTGTGGTGGCATTAAAACGGGACCATAAAACTTTAACCGGACTTTCAAAGGAAGAATGGGATGATTTTATTTTGCTCCTGGAAAGTATGGAACGGGCAGTTAAAACTGCATTTGATGCCACTCTCTTTAACTGGGGTTGTCTCATGAACACTTTTTACCTGGAAGGAAAACCAGAACCACACTTACACTGGCATTTCATTCCCCGTTACAGGCATCCTGTAAACTTTGCGGGTCACACCTTTGAGGATCCTCATTTTGGCTATATGCGTCCTAGACCACCAAAAAATATATCCCCAGATGTTCGTGATAAAATAGCGGATAAAATCAGAGAATTTATTTAATTTTAATAAGAGAATTATTCAAATACTTAAGAATAATTACTATACTAATTCATTGATCTTTGTTATTTTTCTCTGACCTTCTGAATCCGAAATATATTAAAATAACACAAATTATTAAGCCAATAATTGCAGGGGCCAATATTGACATTCCTGATTCCCCACCGAATACCACACTCCAGAGAATTTTAGCAAGAGCTATAAATACAATCACTGATATTCCAAAAAGTAAGTTACGCTTCCAGAAAGCAGCTCCCAGTGCAAATAATGAAATTGGCACAATTAGGGTCATTAATATTTTGCCAATCCCCCATGGGGCATTCAAATAATCTATTTCTACTTGTAGGAATTGATTTACTTGTTCACTAGCCATTCCCGGTTCTAGGAACCAGAACATGCTGGATATTAGTAAGAAAATCGTGGCTGAAATACCAGCCCAGCTTCTTTTATATGCAAAATAACAAAAAGGTATTAGAAATAAGGGCCTTATATACCAGCTTAAAATGTTATGATGGCGGGCCCAGGCCCAGCTAAAAAAATCTTTATTGGTCATTGCCATAATAATGGCCAGAGTAAAAAGCCCAAAAATTATGGCTATAACTTTATCATATTTTCTTATTTCAATATTATTTATCATTAATAACCCCTCCTAATATCACGAATTACTGGAATTTATTTACCAAGTCCATTTTTCATGAAATCAACGTAGTTATTGAGATTTTGAACCATTTTTTCCAGTTTAAAATCTTCTTCCGTGCCAAATATCTCGTTAAAATTCAGAAATAAAAAATTCATTACTTTCAATATAAAATCCTTAGAAAATCTACTATCAAAGTCTCCGTTTTTTATCGCTTTTTGCACCATTTCATCCATCATGACTTCTGCGGTAAGTCCTAAAACTCTCTTAGCATCTTCATAGATTTGATTGTCCTTTTCATTGGCAAACATCATGCTAAGCCGGTGGTATTTGGGAAAAAGAGTTGCAAATTCCATTCCCAGTTGTGCCTGAATTTTAAATCCTTCAAAAATATCCTTTTCCTGAAAATCAGTGTTATTTTCTTTAATTTGCCTATTCATAAACTCCCACTTGGCTTTATTAGCATTTTCAAGTAGATATAAGTAAAGTGCCTGTTTATCCTGGAAGTGGTAATAAAAAGTACCTTTGCTGATGCCTGCATTTTTAATGATGGTATTTAAAGATGCATTTTCATAGTTTTTCATTGTGAACTCATTTAATGCTGCATCCAGTAGCTCTTTTTTCCTTTCAAATGATTTTTTCTTCATGAAATCAACTTCAAAGATTTTTAAAATCAAATGGTGTTTTAATAAAATAACATCCCATTGTTTCCATCATAGTAAATGTCTGCTTAAATGTAGATCACCATAACATATAAACCATGTGGTCTAGACCTTATGGTCTAATATTACTTATACAACCACAGCCAAATAGAAAAATATATATTTCTAAATAATAATTTATCATTAGTTAAAAAAAATCATTCGTATTATTGGTGATTTCTTGTTAAATCGCTGCCAAGTGTTTACTTATTCTTTTTTAATTCATTAAAATTTAAGGAATTTAGATTATTTAATAGTTATAATCGAACTTTTTTTGACCATAGAAGTACTCTCTTCAGGATAATGAAGAATACTAAATAGGGTAATTTTTTCAAAAAAATATGGAGATGTATTTGGATGAAAAAGAAAGATAAAATCGATAAAGAAGAACTTAAAATGCGTAAACTAAGAAAAAAAAGGACCAACGAAAATTATAGAAAACATGAATATAGCCGATGGTATTAAAAAATAAATTGAGAGCTGTGAATGAACAACGTGCAACTTATTGCTGCCATAAACTTACCACTGCGAAAACCTATTTAAAAACAATGAAATATCTGAGAGGTTCAGTCAAGAAAGATATTAAAATCCTGTCTCATGCCAGGCTCTCCTTTATGGGTCGAGGAGAAAATATCATCTCAGGTAGCGACAGCTGCTTATGAGGTGTGACCATCAAAGAAATCAAGACTTATGGACCCATAACTCCTTGAAGTAGGTTAACACTGAGCAAAATAAATCATTAATGTGGAAAGACAAAACTGCATGAAATTCTTATCACCAAATAGTATATATGGGTAAGCATACAAACTACTTGAATAGAGACTAAATTATCATTGAGGTTGTTTTAAATTTAATCATCAAATAAAAAATAATTATTTAATCCTTAAAGTGCTAATATTTATTTAAGTTTATGTAAATTAGCTTTTTTTGCAATTTAAACATATTTTTCTATAGTAAATGGATTACTCCATTTCTAGAAAGAATTTAGCATTTATAACATCCTATCAGCATTAGGGTTAAGTTATTTTTAAAATCTTTTTTTCATATGCTAAAAAATTTCATCCTAAGTGCCAAGTTATGAAACGACAATGATCATAAAACAGGGGCAATATGTTTACATAAAAAGGATATAAAAAAATTTATAAACTCATTTAAAATTTGGATTAAATCAGGAATTCACGATAATCAATTTGAAATAGCCTTAAAGGTGAAAAAGGGAAATAAAATTTAATAAAATATAAAAAGGAAGAAAAAAAATGATTTCAGATAGGAAATTAGAATATTTACGCGTTTTCAACTATGTTGGAGAAATAGGGTTCAAGGAGAACGTAGCATGAGTGTTGAAGTAATTGCAGTTGGAGGATATGAGGAAATTGGAAAAAACATGACTGCTATCAAGATAGGTGGAGATATTGTAATATTTGACATGGGAATAAACCTTGACCGACTTCATATCCACGAAGATACGAATATAGAAAAAATGCACAGTTTAGACCTTATAGAAAGGGGTGTAATCCCCAATGACACATTGATGAAGGACGTTAATGGTAAAGTAAGGGCTATTGTATTCACACATGGACACTTAGACCATATAGGTGCAGTTGCAAAACTCGCACACAGATACGAAGCACCAATAATTGCAACACCCTACACAATGGCACTTATAGAGAAAACCATTAAAGGAGAAAAAAAATTTAAGTTTAAAAATCCTCTTAAAGTCTTAAATTCTGGTGAAAAGTGTCAGATATCCCAGGACATAACTCTAGAATTCGTTCGAACCACCCATAGTATACCACAGGCAGTGACACCTGCCCTTCACACCTCTGAGGGCATTATAGTTTACTCAAACGACTTCAAATTCGACAATCACCAAACACTATCCCTGCCACCGGACTACCAGAGATTCAGAGAACTGGGAGAAAAGGGAGTTCTGGCTGCAATTATTGACACAACCCGTGCAGCAGAGCATGATCAGGTTAAAACCCACTCTGAAAAGATAGCCAGAATAATTCTCAAGGATATAATGGAAGAACCCCTGAAAGGAGACAACGGTGTGATAGTAACCACCTTTGCATCCCACCTGGAAAGGATTCAGGCAATATCTAACATAGCAAATGAAAGCAACCGTAAACTCCTTCTTCTTGGACGATCGATGGAACGCTACTGTACCCTGGCAGAAAAATTGGGAATACTCGAACTTCCCGATAATACCGGTGTGTACGGAGGTTCCAAGGCAATTAACAGAGCTCTTGCAAGGGCAGATGAAAACCGATCAGAATACATCTTAGTAACAACTGGCCATCAGGGGGAACCAGATGCACTACTTCCTAGAATTGCTAACAATAAAACCATGTTCAATGTAAAACCCGGAGATTACGTGGTTATATCCGCACCAGTCATACCCAGCCCACTGAACAGAGCCAACCGTAATACAATGGAACGAAGGCTAAAATCAAGCGGTGCAAGAATATTTACCAATGCCCATGTTTCAGGCCACGCAGGAAGGGAAGACCACCGTGAATTCATACGAATGCTCAACGCCAAACATCTAATACCCACCCACGGCAACCTGGAAATGCTGACAGCCTACACAGAACTGGCCGAAGAAGAAGGATACAAACTGGGCAACAATATTCACATACTGCGTAACGGACAGGCACAAGTGTTCAATGGAGAATAGCCGGAAACCCTTGAACAATCCACCCCAAATCAGAATAGGGTGGAAAGAAATTCACCCAGGTAGTTTTATCCAATTAAGATTTATCCAATAATAAAACTCATTTTTTGGTGATTAATTTGACAAGAATATCCATATTAGACCATGATCGATGCCGACCTAAAAAATGCAACTATGTTTGCATAGAGTACTGTCCCGGTGTCAGAATGGAAGAAGACACCATTACAATAGATTCAAAAACAAAAAAACCAATATTATCTGAGGAACTCTGTTCAGGATGCGGTATATGTACTAACAGATGCCCATTCAATGCAGTGAGTATCATTAACCTGCCAGAAGCTCTCGATGACCCGATACACCGTTACGGCCAGAATATGTTTGAACTCTTCGGGATTCCAAACATCACGGAGGGTTCCGTGGTTGGAATACTTGGACCCAACGGTATAGGAAAATCCACCATCATTAGAATACTCTCAGGGGAGCTAAAACCCAATCTTGGAAAATACGATGATGAAGTTCTTTGGGAAGACATTTTGAACTTCTTTAAAGGTTCTCAGCTCCAATCATACTTCAAAAAACTAGCACAAGGTGATTTGAAGGTTGTTCACAAACCGCAGATGGTTGATCTGCTTCCCAAATTTGTTAAGGGAAACGTTCAAAACCTCTTGGAGGGCGTAAACGAGAGGGGTGCAATGGAAGAAGTAATGGACTCCTTAGAATTAAGGCCCATACTCAAGAGGAATGTTTCAAACCTGAGTGGTGGGGAACTTCAAAGGGTTGCGATTGCAGCTGCAGCCCTTAAAGAAGCTGATTTCTACTATTTTGACGAGCCAACGTCATGGCTTGATGTTAAACAGCGTTTAAATGTAGTTAAGGTTGTTAGGAGTCTTGCTGAGGCAGGAAAATCTGTAATGGTTATAGAACATGACCTTGCAGCACTTGATGCAATATCTGATTACGTGCATATCCTTTACGGGCAACCCGGGGCTTATGGTGTTGTATCTCACAGGAGAGGCGTTCGTGTAGGTATAAACTCTTATATTAACGGTTTCCTCCGCGAGGAGAATGTCAGGTTCCGTAAGCAACCCATAGTTTTTGATGTGAAACCCGCTGATAGGGAAATGGAAGCTGAGGTTCTTGCTGATTACTCGTCCCTTAAAAAATCCTACGATGGATTTTCACTCGAAGTGGAGGGGGGTGAAATCCAGCATGACGAGATAATCACGGCATTCGGACCCAACGGTATAGGAAAAACCACCTTTGCAAAGATTCTTGCAGGTGTTACCAAACCAGACCAAGGCAAGATCAATAAGAAATTAACTATAGCATATAAACCCCAATACCTGGTATCGGATTTTGATGGAACTGTGCAGGAGCTACTCATAACAAAGGCACCCACATACGGTAGTAACATGTTCAAAACTGAGATATTGAATCCGTTCTCCCTTGAACCTATAATAGACAAAGATGTTAATGATTTGAGTGGAGGGGAGCTTCAAAGGCTTTCAGTTGCAGTTACACTCTCCCGGGAATCTGATATATACCTTTTTGACGAGCCCACAGCATTTTTAGATGTTGAACAAAGGTTAAAAGCAGCTAAAGCAATTAAAAGAGTGGTTGAAAGTCGAAATGCTGCTGCAATTATCATAGATCATGATATTGTATTTATAGATTACATTTCTGATAGAGCAATGGTTTTCAACGGCGAACCCGGAGTTCAGGGTCATGCATCTCCACCTATGAATCTTAAATCAGCAATGAACAAATTTCTGTCCTCTGTTGGAATAACATTCCGTAGAGACAAGGAAACAAAGCGACCTCGTGTAAACAAGTTTGGAAGCTACCTTGACCGGGTACAGAAGGATAAAGGAGAATACTACTACTTGGAGAGTTAGATTATTCCTTAAAAATTTCATATTTAGAATTTACTTGAATTTTTAATGATGTCAATGGATAGGTTAATAATTATGTCTTTCATGAATAAACTAAAAAATAAATTAAAGAATTTAAACCCTAAAAATGAGGTGTTATCCGGTACTACTGTGGCTTTGGCTCTTGTACCGGAGGCTATAGCTTTTTCGATAATTGCCAATGTAAGTCCATTGGTAGGTCTTTATTCTGCTTTCATTATAGGATTAATTACATCTATAATTGGTGGAAGGCCTGGAATGATTTCCGGGGCTACTGGTGCTATAGCTGTGGTTATTGTTGCTTTGGTGGCAAGACACGGTGTTGAATATTTATTTGCAGCTGTAGTTTTAATGGGCCTCATACAGATGACTATTGGATTCTTAAAACTAGGAAAATTCATACGTTTAGTACCCCATCCTGTGATGTTTGGATTTTTAAATGGTCTGGCAATAGTTATTTTTACTTCACAATTCGCACAATTTCAAACCCCTGATGGTACCTGGTTAACTGGACCTGTGCTCTGGATTATGTTAGGTTTCGTTGTATTAACCATGGCCATTATCTATATTCTACCCAAGTTTACCAAAGCAATTCCCGCATCACTAGCTGCAATTGTGGTAGTATCTGCTATTACCATAGGTTTACAAATTCCCACCAAAACAGTGGGTGATCTGGCGTCAATTTCAGGAGGTTTTCCTGCATTTCATATTCCTCTAGTTCCACTTAATTTGGAAACCCTTTCCATTATATTGCCTTATTCCCTTATTATGGCTTTAGTTGGATTGATTGAAAGTTTGTTGACGCTTAACGTCATTGATGAAATGACTGAAACTCGTGGACGAGGGAATAAAGAAAGTGTAGCACAAGGGGTTGCTAACACTGTTTGTGGTTTCTTTGGAGGAATGGGGGGCTGCGCCATGATTGGACAAAGTATTATTAACGTCACTTCTGGCGGTATAAATCGAATATCAGGAATTGTAGCGGCCCTTGGATTATTATTAATTATATTGGGTGGTGCTTCTCTGGTTGAGAAAATACCTATGGCTGCATTGGTGGGATTAATGTTTATGGTGGCTATAGGTACTTTTGAGTGGGCTTCACTTAGAATCATAAAAAAGGTACCTGCAACTGATGTGATTGTGATGGTAATTGTGGCAGCAGTGACTGTGGTATTCCATAATCTGGCAGTAGCGGTAATTATTGGTGTTATTATTTCTGCGTTAGCTTTTGTCTGGCAAAGTGCTAAACGTATTCATGCTAAAGTAACATTGGACGAAGATCATGTAAAACAATACGAAATAGTTGGACCCCTATTTTTCGGTTCCGTAACTGCTTTCAAAGAAATATTCGATTACAAAAATGACCCAAATGAAATAATCATAGACTTCACTGAGTCCTCAGTTAGGGATCATTCCGGAATTGAGGCCTTAAATGCCACAACTAAAAGGTATGCAAAATTGGGGAAAAAGGTTCATCTTAAACATTTAAGCGAAGATTGCAGGCTACTCTTAGACGATGCATCAGAAATAATTGATGTAAATTACTGGGAAGATCCACGCTATAAAATACCTCTAAACCAATTAGATTAAATTTTTTCGTGTATAAAATGTTATTGGGGTAGATTAGCAAAAAAAAATCTATCATAAAAATTCATATACTAATGAAAGGAAACATACTTCCGGTGGTAATGTGCTTGAAATCGTAATTTTAATAGGGGCATTAATAATAGCCTTGATCATAGTTATAAAATCCGCAGATCTATTTGTAGACAATTTAGTGGATATAGGTGGGGCTTTGGGAATATCTCAGGTAATACTGGGAGTTACAGCAGCTGCTATTGGAACTTCCCTGCCCGAGTTTGGATCAGCCGTGATAGCTTCACTTTCTGGCAGTGTTGAAATAGGTGTGGGTACCGTAATAGGTTCCAACATATGGAACATTGCAGGTATACTGGGTATTTCAGCAACTGTTGCAGGGATTATACGAACTGATTCAAGTGGAATTAATCGTGATGGGCTGGTAACACTTGCGACAGGCATAATACTCCTATTCTTCATGTTATTTGGAGATATTAACTGGACTGCATCTGTAGTTATGATAGCTCTCTACATATTCTACCTATGGCGCTTAATAAAGAGTCAAAAAGAATACAAGGAAGAAAAAATTAAAGAAGAAAAAACCGATGAAAGCTATGAAAGAAAGCCTATTGATAAAAAAAAGATTGTTTTTGTAATTTTAGGTTTGGCAGGTTTGATTGTGGGCTGCAGGATTCTTGTGTACAGTGGAGTTGAGCTTGCAAGGATTGCAGGAATACCCGAGATGATTATGGGACTTTTCACCCTGGCAATTGGAACCAGCATACCTGAATTAGTGGTAACCCTATCTTCTGCAATGAAAGGTTTGCATGAGCTCTCAATAGGAACAGTACTAGGAAGTAACACTTTCAACATACTCATAGGCATAGGAATCCCCGCACTTTTCATTAAAATACCTGTAGAAAAACTTTCATTAACCTTCGATGCCCCCGTAATGATCTTTGTAACAGTACTACTCTTGCTCTTAGTAAAAAGAAGCGGTAAACTTACCCGAAGTGGGGGAATAATATTACTGACTACCTACATTTCTTATGCTGCAATTAGATTAACTCTACTGGTGTGATAACAAATGTATGACAAAATATTGGTTGCAACCATGGGCGAATATATAGATGAGATAATGGAACACACTTTGGATATTATAAGGGAAAAAGAGACAGAAGTCATAGGTATATATGTAGTGGAAACTTCAATACCATTTTTAACGCCTAAAAAGGTTAAAAAAATGATGAATTCAGAATTAACCGAAATTGGCAAGGAAATACTTGATAACATGGAACAGGAATTCCACTCACCCAACCGTTACATGACAAAATTCAGTAAGTTACTTTTAGAAGGCGATCCAGCCGAAGAAATAGTAAAAACCGCTGAGAAAGAGGATGTTAATCTAATAGTGCTTGGAACAGGTAAAAATATGATTGACAAACGTCTACTGGGAAGTGTATCTGAAAAAGTTATTCACTCGGCCCCCTGCACAGTTCTACTCGTACGAACAGACAATAAAAATCATTAAAATTTATAATGGCATTTGTGATTTTTAATTAATCTGGAGATGTGGTTGATATGTACAAAAAAATACTTTTACCTACCGATGGTTCAGAGTACGCTAATAAAGCTGCAGAACATGCTATAATAATCGCCTGCCAAAATAATGCAGAAATTATAGTTTTAAATGTCATTGAAACTACCCAACTCACAAGCTTGCCTGTAGAGGACTTTACTCGAAAAGTCAAAGATATGTTAAGACAGGAGAGAAAAAATCCATTAGAAATCATTACAAAAGTTTTTGACAATCATTTAAAAGATAAAGAGTTCAATGATAAAGTTAAATTAACTTTGAAACAAAAAGGAGGTTCTCCAGAGGATATCATATTACAAACCGTGGAAGAGGAAGGTATAGACATGGTGATTATGGGTACTTCTGGAAAAAAAGGATTGGAACGTTTTTTATTAGGCAGTGTAACTGAAAAAGTGGTAAGAAACTCAAAATGCCCGGTTTTAACTGTTCATTTAAATTAAAATTAATGGATATACCCTTTTTCACTCTATTTAAATCCTATTTCATGAAAATAAGTTTTTTTTTAATGCGCCTATTTTGAGGCTGTCTCGCTGGGGGATTTGATTTTTAAATTTAACTTTGCAGACATATGGTTACTATTTAATCATACATAAATAATTGATAATATCTTAATTTTAATTATAAGTGTATAATTTCAAGTATGATGATTATTGTATAATCTTTTTAGCTTATTTTTTTATGACAGATATGAAAAATCATTTTTCATTTTCCTTCAAACGAGCATTAAGTTCCTGTATTGCCTCTTCTACCTGCAGGCGGACGTACCATTTATCATCCTTCATGGCATCTAAGAGTGGCTTTATTGCTCGTTCATCCCCAATTTTACCCAATGCACCGGCGGCATGCCTGCGAACACTAACATTTTCATCTTTCAAAGCCTCAATGAGAATGGGAACTGCTTTTTCATCACCAATCATGCCCAGTGCTTCTTCAGATGCACTGCGGAAACTAAAATCATCATCCTTAAGGCCATCAATCAAATGATCAACTGCCCTTGAATCTCCTAAATTACCCAGGGCAATGGCAACGTTGTTGCGTATTTTATTATCTTTAAGTGATTCTAAAAGGGGTAATAATGCTCTTTCATCACCAATCTCCCCCAGTGCCTCTGCTGTCTGCAGCCGCACATACCATTTATCATCACGAAGTGTTTTCAGGAGGAAAGGAATGGCATCACTACTTCCTATTTTACCCAGAGAACTGGCCGAATTCCACCGGACATCACTATCATCATAATCTAATGCCTCAATAAGGGCTTTAGCTACTTTTTCATCCTTAAATCTTCCCAGTGCCCTGGCAGCCATGGCACGATTTCTATTATTGCCCTTTTGCAGTGTTTTAATAAGACCGTTGATGTCCCCTTCACTTTCCAGTTTATCCACATCAGGGTTGAAACTTCCATTAAAAATACTCATATCTAAAATACCCCCTTATTAAAACTCAATTGAGATTTACTAATACTGAGATTTATGATATTGAGATTTTCTCTATTGAAAGATATTTAGATTTATTATATGATATTTGAAATAGGTTAATTGTGAAGATTTGAATCGAAATTAATGATTATTAACCCTCATTAGGAGTTATAGTTATTATTAATCATTATTAGGAGTTATAGTTCCTTTTTCAGCGTATTCTCTAAATTTTTCCATGTATTGATAAGCATTGGGAAAAATACCGTTGAATTCAACGAATTTCCTTAATTTGTTAATGGTGGAGACATCCATAACATGTTCCATGGAACAGGCATCATTCTCAGCTATCTCACTATCTACACCCATCATTATCAGGAAATCCTTAAGAAGTTGATGACGGCAGCTTACCTCCTCAGCAATCTTAACCCCATCATCCTTTAACTTAATTGTACCGTAACGCTCATACGAAACCATATTCATTTTGGAAAGCTTTTTCACGGCTTCCACTACACTGGGGGGTTTTACTCCCAGGGTTTCTGCAACATCTTTCACCCTAATAGTCCCCTGTTCCTGTTCCAGTGAATACATGGCTTCCAGGTAATCTTCCACACTACGGGTTATTTTCATAGGACCAACACTCATTGTAAGTTAATTCTGTTTTTTTATTCTATTAACTTTATCTTTATACATAATATCAGAAAACTTTAAATGTCATTTCTAGTTTGATCCATTGTACATAGAAAATCCATTGTACATAGAATCATTGGAAACTCTAATGAAAATCCTTATTAACTCTAATATACTTATAAACTCTATTATAGATAGGTTACTAGTTTAAATTGAAGATATAGATAAGTGAAGTTTAAAGTCAATAATAATAACAGTTTATACTCATAAGAGGAATATAACATGCCAAAAATTAGTATGGAAATGGCCATTTTAACCAGCATAATACTGGGCCTTATTATGGCCTTTTTTAATTTCGGAGATATCTTTGCACTGGTTATAGTGGGCTTTGTGGCAGTTTTCCTTACCCCTGATGAAGAAGCCAGTTACAAAGTAGGGGCACTGGCATCTGCTTTACTAGGTCTTGTTTACTTTGTTGTCTGCCTGTTTACACCTCCGGATTTACCATATCAACTTCCCAATGCAGTGGTAATTGGAGTAGGTTATGCAATTGATGGAGTATTCACACTGATCATGGGACTGATTGTGACTTTGGTAATCTATGGTTTGATGGGAGCTATTGGGGGATATTTCGCAGATAAACTCTTTAAATCTCAAGATAAACCTAAAACCCCAAAAATCAGTAAAAGTCCCAGAAAAATTATTAAAAGAAAACCAAAAAAACCACAGAGAAGAACTCTTAATCGTAAATAATAGTTCATATCTTTATTATGGTTATTCCATCATGAATTGTCGTAGAATTATTTAACATAAAAATAATATTATTAAAAAAACAATCAATAAAATTATTCTTAGCAGTCCTGATAAAAATGAAAAACGTGATTGTGGTAGGGTCCGGAGCTGGTGGGGCAACTGTTGCCCGAGAACTCGCCCTAAATGGAGTATCAGTTACACTGATTGAAAAGGGAAGACGTGTTAAAACTGACATAGCTTTCCAGTGTTATGATAACCTTGATATTGGAGTGGAACTACTTAAAACTTCCTGTCTAGGAGGTAGCACCCTGGTAACTGCAGGAAACGCGGTTCGAACCTGTCAGAAAGAATTTAAGCAAATGGGAATAGACCTTTCTCCTGAATTTATGGAAGTTGAAAGTGAATTAAAGGTAGGCACACTACCTGACACTCATTTTGGAGAAGGTACACTCAAAATCATGGAAGCTGCTACTTCACTTGGTTTGCCCATGGAAAAAATGCCTAAATTCATCAACCCCTCAAAATGCATTCCCTGTGGTAAGTGCGTCTTTGGATGTCCACGGGATGCTAAATGGAGCTCCCTCGATTATCTGGATGAAGCCCTAAAACATGACGTTCAGATTCATGAAAACACTACTGTAACCACGGTTACAACTACTGATGGACGGGTTAAAGGTGTGGAGACATTCAACCCTGAAAATGGACTTAAAAATGAATATAATGCCGATACTGTTATATTATGTTCCGGTGCAACCCAAACACCAGGATTACTGAGATCCGTGGGTTTAGTAGCAGGCGAACATCTTTTTGTGGACACTTTTGTCACGGTAGGTGGTGTACTGCCCGGGATTAACTTTTATAAAGAAGTACTCATGAATAGTCTCTTGAAAAAGGATGGATTTCTACTGGCCCCTCATTATTCCAGTTTACTGACCTCCCGGCTTGATAAACGTGACATCCAGGAAAAAGACATACTGGGAATGATGGTTAAGATCCCGGATGAATCTTCCGGTAGAGTGGATGAGAGTGGTGTGTTTAAACAGAGCACAGCCAAAGATGTTGGTCTCATGGCAGAAGGATGCGCTGCTGCTGGAGCAATCCTAACCGAGGCAGGTGTTGACCCGAATACCCTTGTTTCCACTCCAGCCAGAGGTGCTCATCCGGGCGGAACTGCTGCAGTGGGAGAAGTAGTAGACAAGAATCTGGAAACAGAAATTGAAGGCCTCTACGTGTGTGATGCCAGTGTTTTCCCCCGGGCACCAGGTGCACCCCCTGTTCTCACTATTCTAGCTTTGGCTAAAAGACTGGCCAAACACATTACAAATCAATAATTAACTTTTTTTTATATGTGCACTTTAGTGGATAGTTGGATTAAATTAATAACACGTAAGATGATCTATTGCAAAAAGATCGTGATAGTATGATTATAAGGTTCTTTAAGGATCGATCATACTCTAGATGGAGTAAATCTCCCTATCTGTTACTGGAAGCTTCCTTCTTTAAATTATAACATCAAGTTAATTACTATGTGTTTAATAAAGGAGTACTAATGAAGTTGAGGCTAGGTAATCATTAATACCCCTTCTGTCATCACTAAGAGTATCTTAATCCAATCCAGTTAGTTGATTTCTCTTTTTTTTGAAATAATTTAAAATCAGAATTTATTTTAATTTAGGAATTTTAATTTAGGATATTATCAACTATTAAGCTATTATAATTATATAAATCATTTCGATGAACCCTTAACTATAGAAATAAAATGGATGAATAACATGCCTTTAGTCAAAATCGAAATTCGTAAAGGATTTTCCCTAGAATATAAAAAAGCAATCTTAGATGGAGTGCACCAGGCACTGGTGGATGCACTGGGCATCCCAGACCGTGACCGGTTTCAACGGATTTATGAACTGGATAAGGGAGATTTTGAGTGCCCTCCTGACCGTAGTCATGCTGTGACCATGATCCAGATTACAATGTTTCCGGGACGTTCATTTGAGGCTAAAAAGAAACTTTACCAGAATATTATCCAAAATTTGGGTGAAAATCCCGGTATTGTTGGTAATGATATTATGATCATTCTCCTGGAGCCCCCTATGGAAAATTGGGGTATTCGTGGAGGACAACCTGCCTGTGAAGTGGATTTTGAATTTAAAATAGATGTTTAAATTTTTTTTATTTTATTTCAAATTATTTTTTTCCAAATAATGTAATAAATTTATATTTCTATATTTTTTAAAAGTATCACTGAGGTTGTGCCATTGCAACAATAAAATTAAAAAAAAAGAACTTCCCCATAAGAATAAGACCCAGGGGAAGTTTATTTGTCTATTTAAATAGCTGGAGGCGGTTAGCTATTTTAAATAAATCTGATTTTTATGGAGTATCTCAGGTGGGTAACACATCTTTCCCATAGGTTTCATTTAAAACCTGTGCCAGTCCAACGTATATTGCGCTGAATCCAGTGAATATGCCCTCATAACCTGCAATTATGGTTATGGTACTGTTACCAGTTATATCTCCCAATGCCAGTAGGAAGAATAGTACAGCCAGAGATAGGAAGACCACTTGCAATCCACGGCTAAGTTTAAGGGTCCCAATGAACATCACCAGGGTAAATAATCCCCACATGAAAAGATATGATGCCAGTGCCAGTTTATCCGGTGCTGCAGCCAGGTTCATTTTGGGAAGAATCAAAAGAAGTACGAAACTCCACCAGAAAAGGCCGTATGAGCCGAAAGCAACTGTTCCAAAGGTGTTACCTTTCTTGTACTCCATTGCACAGGCCATTATCTGGGCAATTCCCCCGTATGCTATTCCCATGGCCAGTATCATACTGTTAATGGGAAAAAACCCTGCGTTATGTATATTCAACAGGACTGTGGTTAAACCAAATCCAAGTAGTCCAAGAGGTGCCGGATTAGCAGTTAAATCCTCTATCAAGACAGTTTTTTTGTTTTCTTCCATACTATCACACCCTAAAGGGTTAAATCTATTTTATTTCAAATCATCTCCTTTTTTTTATTTAATTGATGTTTGAAGGGGGAAGATGTCTTATTCTTCCAGGGTAGATATGTCTCCCAAGTCTTCACCCATTTCCTGGGCACGGAGGATTCGGCGCATGATCTTACCACTTCTGGTTTTGGGAAGTTTATCCACTTGCACGATCTCACCTAAGACAGCCACTGGTCCCAGTTCATAACGGACATGCTTTTTAAGGTCTTCTATGAGCTGGGTCTTGAGTTCGTATCCTTCACGGAGGATTATGAATGCTTTGATAACTTCCCCTTTAATTGGGTCGGATTTTCCAATGACTGCGGCTTCGGCAACTGCCGGATGTCCGACAAAGGCAGATTCTACTTCTGCAGAACCTATACGATGTCCGGCAATTTTCAAGACATCATCACTGCGCCCCTGTATCCAGAAGTATCCATCTTCGTCTTTGCGAACCATGTCACCTGCCTTGTAAATGCATCCGGGATACTCTTTCCAGTAAACATCCTTGAATCGTTCCTCATCCTTGTATAATGTGCGGAACATGGCAGGCCATGGTTTTTTAATAACCAGGTAGCCTCCTTTGCCCATGGGTACCGGGTTACCTTCTTCATCAACCACATCGGCATCGATTCCAGGGAAGGGACGTGTAGCGGATCCTGGTTTCAGGGGGGCGACTGGTAGTGGGGATATGAGGTGCATTCCTGTTTCTGTCTGCCACCAGGTGTCCATGATGGGACAGTTTTCTTTGCCCACATTCTGGTAGTACCACATCCATGCTTCGGGGTTTATGGGTTCTCCCACAGTTCCCAGGATGCGGAGGGAATCCAGGTTATACAGGTTGGTGTAACGGGTTCCGAATCTCATGAGGTGGCGGATGGCTGTTGGTGCGGTGTAGAACTTGGTAACCCCATATTTTTCCACTATCTTCCACCATACACCTGGGTCGGGGTAGTCTGGTGCTCCTTCGTATACCACGGTGGTGGTTCCCAGGAGTAGTGGGCCGTAGATAACATAGCTGTGTCCGGTGATCCAGCCAATATCTCCGGTACACCACCAGAGATCATTATCATGGATGTCAAATATGTTGCGGAGCGTGGTGGCCACTCCCACCATGTAACCAGCGGTGGTGTGGAGTACTCCCTTAGGTTTTCCTGTACTTCCGGAAGTATAGAGTATGAAGAGTGGATCCTCTGCATCCATCCATTCTGGCTCGCAGTATGCGGGTTCACCATCAACCAATCTTTCATAGAAGATTTCCCTTCCGGATAATTCTGATATTTCTATAGGGGTTCCGGTGTGGTTAACCACCACTATGGTTTCAATGGTGGGGCATTGCAGGATCGCTTCATCTGCAATGGATTTTAGATTAATGATTTTACCCCGACGGTAGGTTCCATCAGCAGTGAAAAGTACTTTGGCATTGGCATCGTTCATGCGCTCCACAAAGGCACCAACGCTTAGTCCAGAATAGACCACACTGTGCACTGCACCAATCTTGGTACATGCTAACAGGGCTATCATGAGTTCCGGGCACATTGGGAGGTACATGGAAACGGTGTCGCCTTTTTTCACTCCTAAATTCTTAAGGGCATTGGCCAGTTTGTTCACCTGAATGTAGAGCTCATAGAAGGTGATTTTTTTCTCTTCCCCTCGTTCGTTTATGTAGAGGATTGCAACTTGATTACGTTTTTCAGTTTCAATCCACCGGTCCACGGCATTGTAGGCCAGGTTGATCTTACCTCCGGTGAACCACTGGTAGAATGGTTTGTTCTCGTCATCCAAGACTTTATCCCATTTCTGGAACCATTCAAACTGTTCAGCTTTCTCAGACCAGTATTTTTCCAGGTCTTTCCCTTTTTCAAGCTCTTCTTCCCAATTTTTCACATGGGCTCTTTCCAAAATCTCTTTTTTTGGTTCGAAAACCCTTCTTTCATCAAGAAGGACTGCTGTATCCCGTACCATTTTTCATCCGCCCTTTTTTATACATTTAAAGTTGTTTTTAAGACTGTATAGTACTAAGTTGCTTTTACTATATATATATTACTATTATTAATCATTATAAATTATGATTAATCATTATAATTAGATTTTGTGATAAAAAAAAAAGAAGATAAGTTTCTCTCAAGAAAACTTCCTTCAATAATATAATAGATTACAGCTTCAGGTGAAATCCAATCTTTAGGTGTATTCTCTAGGACTAATATAAATTCTCTAGGTGTAATCCAATTCACCCTCATTGTAAAGTTCCTGAAGTTCTGTGGCATGCCCCAGCTCAAAGTTCCGGTAGGGATTATTCATGTAGGGGAAAACCATACCTGCAAATGTGTACAAATATGCCGGGACCATCCCATACGTTTTTTGCATTATATGGAAGTAAAGGGGAAATCCGCATCCCTGAATGAACACTGCATTACCCTGTCGGGCATTACCATGCCAGGCTATGGGGAGAGGACCACTCTGGTTGTGTTTCTTAGCCAGGGTGTTTACATGATTCATTGCTTCATCATAGGTGTCAAAGACAATTCCATCAGACTTGTATTTATACCGACCTTCAGGAGCACCGAACAATGCTAATTTAACCGAATCCCAGTAATTAGTGGGGTCAGCAGCACCAGTACCCTGGGTGTCAATAAGGGCCAGTTCAATTATAAACACATCACCGTCTTGATAGCTACGGTAGTTGGAACTCCCTGCAAAGTGGCAGATCAGGGCACACTCAGAACCTCTTTCCTCCGCGTATTGGGATAAAAGCTCTGAATGAGGATGTCCTGGATAAAAATCAGGGTTCCCCAATTTAACAAACGCAACTCTACCTAAAGGAGTGAATGGGCCACTGGAAACAGTGACCACAGAATAACCTACAATTACCACCACTATGGCAATTGCAACTAACGACCATTTCATCTTTTTATCACCTAATTACAGTTCTTTTTCTAAAAATTCTTTTTCTAATCTATTTTTTTTATATTTATTTTGAATAATTTCAAATAATAAAATTAATTTTTAGACTAATAAACATGCCCATTGAAGAATATAGCTATAAGAATAAAGACAACACATGGGCTGCTATCCCCCCTACCAGTAAAGCAGTGATTAGGTTTGCTGCTGAAATAACACTGGCAGCTTTCACTCCGAATTCCCTGATGAGTATGCTGATGGTGGATAAACATGGGATGTATAACATTCCAATTAATGCCAGGACAATGAACTGCACTGGAGTCAGTGCCAGGGAAAGGTCAGTGCCCACAAATGAAACCAGTGTTAACAGTACAAACTCCTTACGCACCACTCCCACAATTAACAGTATGCCTGCAAAGGCAGGGAGCATTAGCCAGCCCACAGTTAATGGTGCCATAAAGTTACTTATGGGTTCTAATACACCCAGGACATAGAATAACTGAATCACAGCACTTCCTGCAATGAAAATTGGGAAAACCATGTAGGTTAATGATTTTGTACGGTTCCATGTCTGTTTAAGGATTACAGATGAAGAGGGGAGTCTCAGGGAATGCATTTCCATAATCAATCCCGTGGATTCACCGGGCATGGCTTTAAGGGCAAGTTTACCCATTACAAAGATTATTATTATATCCAACACGTAAAGGGCAAGAGCCCACCAGATGCTGACAAAAATGGCCACAAGACTCAGAATAATTATGGTTCTGGCAGAGCAAGGTGCGAATGTTATGGCAAATGCAGCCAGTAACCTTTCTCTCCTTGTTTCCAGGATTTTAGTGCTGTCAATGGCAGGGACACTACACCCATAACCCAGTATGAGGGGGATTAGTGCCTTACCATGCAAACCGATTTTCTGCATGAAGCTATCCATCATAAAGGCCACACGGGTTATGAGGCCAGAATTTTCTATGTAGGACAGCATGATATAAAAAGGAATCACAAATGGAACAATCAATGTTAATCCTGCAACCAAACCTCCAAAAGCACCATTCCATAGCACGGCAAGTACCGGGCCGGACAGGGCAGGATCTACTGGTTGGAAAAAGCTCATTGCATTGGTGATTATTTCTGAGATGAAATTTCCCAGAACAAAAGTCCATACCAGAAGTCCTAATATTACCAATGCAGAGGTAAAATAACCATATAAAGGATGTATAAGAATTTTATCTAATTTCTCAGATAGGCTAATTTTATATTCACTACGCTTTTGAGCACCAGCTGCTATTCTATTTGCCAGTGCATATCTTTCAGAGGCAATAATAGAAAATGAAGGCTCATTATGAATCTGTTCAAGTTCAAGGGCCAGGTAATTGGAAAACTGAATTGCACGTTCTGATAATGATTCAACCTGTTTATTAATTTCAGGATCATTTTCCAAAAGTTTAATGGCCACCCATCTGTTGGAATATCCCAAGTTAATGTTTTCTGATTCTAAAAAGGTTTGTAATTGTTTAATTACCTTTTCAACTTCACCACCATATTCAATGGGTGTTTTGGGTATTTTTTTAGCCTCAGAAACTTTAATTGCCTTTTTTATGAGTTTTTGTAAACCTTCCCCCCGGGTTGCTACAGTGGGAACTACTGGAACGCCCAGTGCTTTTTCTAACTTTTCTGTGTCAATCTGAAATCCCTTCTGCAGGGCAATATCCATTTGATTAACACAAAGAACCATGGGTACTTCCATTTCCATTAACTGTAATGTGAAAAAAAGGTTTCGCTCCAGTACCGCTGCATCCAGCACGTTTATTACAATGTCTGGATTTTCATTGGCAATGTATTCCCTGGAAACTATTTCCTCCATGGAAAAAGTGGAAAATGAGTATATTCCTGGTAAATCGATTATGTGAATCTTCTGACCTTTATACTGGAGATTGCCCTCAGCACGATCAACAGTCTTGCCTGGCCAGTTGCCAACGACCTGGTCTGAACCGGTTAAATAGTTGAAAATAACACTTTTACCAACGTTGGCATTCCCGGCAAGTGCTAAGGTGATATCGCAGGGTTGTGATGATGTATCATTTTTTGGAGAGGATGAAATAGTTTTTTCATAATCAGATTTTTCAATACACTCAGGAAGTTTAACCATATGAGACTGCTCCTCCGGATCTGGATGTGGTTTCCCTGATGATCTCCACAAAAACGTTTTTGGCAATATCCCTTCCCAATGCAAGATGGGATCCACGGACCAGTAATTCCACGGGACCCTTGAAAGGAGCGACTTCAAGGACGCTTACTTGAGCACCCATGGTTATTCCCATGTCCATTAATCTGCGGATGACTTTATAATCACCCCTGATGAATGAAACCTTGCCTTTTTCATTTTTCTTCATGTCTGTAATGGAAACCAGGTTCTTGTCACGTTTTCCTACTTCGTTGACTTCTTCCTGCCTCCGTTTATGGCATTCATCGCAGGTTTCAAACTTGAAATCACATACGGGTATCAGTTCCTCATCATCAGGACATTCATCAGGATTTTTTAAGAGATGGCATAATGCGCGCTCAGCATCATCTGAAAGCGAGTGTTCCATTTCACAGGCTTGATCATGAACCTTTTCTTTTTTTATTTTAAGCACATCATGGAGGAATCTCTCTAAAAGTCTGTGCTTTCGGGTAATATTGGAAGCAACTTTATATCCTTCTTCAGTGAGAGTAACACCCTTATAGGGCGAGTAATGAACATATCCCTCTTTTTCAAGTTTTTTTATCATTTGAGTAACACTTGCTGGGGAAATATTGAGCATGCTGGATATATTCGTTGTTTTTACAGGACGTTCTTTTAATGAGAGTTTGTATAGAACTTCCAGATATTCCTCTGTACTTTCGCTTAAGATTTTTTCAGAAGACATTTTAGGGCCACCTAAAATATTGTGGGTTTAATACTATATAAAAGTTAGGGTAACCTAAGAACATTTTTTTAATCCAGGTTGTTTACTCATTTTAAAATTTCATTGGAAAAAAGTGATTAAAAAAAGGTGATTAATTATTTTTTAAACACCGAAGAATCAGATGATATTTTTACTAAATGATATTTTTTACTAATTAAATAAAATAACAAGATGGTTCCCATGTGAATGTGAAACAGAACGATAAATCAGATTATTATTCTTTAAAAAATTATTATCATAATAATCTTAATTAAAAATTTGAATTATATTTGTATTTCAGGTCTTTAAAAAATAAAAAGGGGTTGTAAGTCCTGTGGACTTACATCATTGGAGGCATTCCACCAGGCATTCCACCAGGCATTCCACCCATGTCAGGTTCTTTACCTGCTCCGGTGGAGGCGATCATGTCATCGATACGCAGGATCATTTCAGCAGCTTCAGCAGCTGATTGGATGGCCTGTTTTTTAACCCGTTTGGGTTCGATGACCTGGGCGTCCTTCATGTTGGTGACATCCCGTTTGAATACATCCAGTCCCATGTAGAAGTTGTCTTCTTGGGCTGCTCGCAGGTCTACCAGTGCATCGATCTGGTCGATTCCAGCGTTTTCTGCCAGGGTTTTAGGAACAATTTCCAGGGCTTCGGCAAAGGCAGCTATTGCCAGTTGTTCTCTTCCACTGATGGTGTCAGCGTATTCTTTGAGTCCTTTGGCTATGGCTATTTCTGGTGCTCCGCCACCTGCAACTACCTGACCGTCTTCCACTGTGGCTGATACTACACCTATAGCGTCTTCCACTGCTCTTTCAAC
The DNA here is from genome assembly GCF_016217785.1 of Methanobacterium sp. Lineage (NCBI taxonomy): Archaea > Methanobacteriati > Methanobacteriota > Methanobacteria > Methanobacteriales > Methanobacteriaceae > Methanobacterium > Methanobacterium sp. The sequence continues at coordinate 55,190 of NZ_JACRGA010000023.1, read as the reverse complement.
TTCTTCGGCCACGTGTTTGGTGCTTCCGCGTAGGATGAGGGATACTGCTTTGGGGTCGTCGCATTCTTCAACGAAGATGAGTATTTCGTCGAATATCTTCTTCTCGTAAACGTGCCCGGCATGTCCCAGGTCTTCGGATGAGAGTTCTTCGATGTTGGTTACCAGTTGTGCTCCGGTTGCTTTTCCTATGCGTTCCATGTCTGATTTTCTTACCCTTTTAACTGCCAGGATTCCTGCTTTGGCCAGTAAGTGCTGGGCCAGGTCATCTATTCCTTTCTGGCAGAATATGACATCGGCACCGCTTGTGACAACTTTGTCCACCATGTCCTTGACCATCTGTTCTTCCTGTTCAATGAAGGCCTGCATCTGGGATGGGTCGGTGAGTTTGATTTTGGCATCGGTTTCCAGGTCTTTGACTTCTATTGGGTATTTTAGAAGGGCTATTTGGGCGTTTTTTAAGTCTTTGGGCATGGAATTAACTGCTCTGCTTTTGTCAATAACCACTCCGTTGACGATCTGTGAGTCATGGACTGTTGCACCCTGTATCCGGTGTATGTTAATCTGATCAGAGTCTACTTTACCGTCTTCTTCTACCTGGAGTACTGCATCAACTATTAAGTCTGCTAGTGGTTGTCGTGCTTTTTCAGTTCCTTTACCAGTCATGGCAGTCATGGCTACCATTTGAAGGGTTTCACGGTCACTGGCATCAATGGCTATCTGGTTTAAGATTTCCTGTGCTTTTGCTGCTGCTTTCCGGTATCCCATTACCAGAGTGGTGGGGTGTATTTCCTGGTCCAGGAGATCTTCTGCTTTTTTGAGTAGTTCCCCTGCGATTATAACTGCGGTGGTGGTTCCATCTCCCACTTCATCTTCCTGGGTTTTGGCTACTTCCACCAGCATTTTAGCTGCAGGGTGTTCAATGTCCATTTCCCGGAGGATGGTTACACCATCGTTGGTTACTACGATGTCGCCCATACCATCCACCAGCATCTTGTCCATTCCTCTGGGACCTAGAGTGGTTCTAACAGTTTCAGCCAGTACTTTTCCAGCCATTATGTTCATTCGTTGAGCGTCTCGGCCTAAAACTCTTGAAGAGCCTTCAGGCATTATAATAATAGGTTGTCCTTGTCCACCTTGTTGTGCCACATTATCATCTCCTTTCTTCTCAATTGGTAATTTATCAGTGGGTTAGAGGTTATATAAATATGTTGTGGATGTCAGTAATTCAAGATTGGAATTATGTCTATGACCAGCGTATGATCCATCCTTTTTTTTATCTACATCACCATAATAGTATTTTTAAAAATTAAGTTTAAATTCTTAGTTTAAAACGGTTTAAATGATTTTAAAATTCGATAAATTTAATACAGGGAAAATATAAGCTACATTTAACTAAAGTAAAGAAAGGTGATGAAATGAACACAGTTTTAGGGAACATAGTTTTAGAAACAATTAAGGATCGGAGAAGTGTTCGCAAATACCAGAATCAACAGATCAAGGACGAAGAACTGAAAATGATAATCGAAGCTGGAATTTACGCACCAACAGCAAACAATGACCAGCCCTGGCATTTTACAGTCATCCAGAATCAAAAACTCATCGAACACATGAATGAAGAAGCCAAAAAATCAATGCAAACCAGTGATGTTAGTTGGATGAGAGAAATGGGAAAAAATGAAAAATTAAATATTTTTTTCCATTCCCCCACAGTGATAGTGGTTTCCGGGAGAAAAACAGCTATTTCACCCCTGGTTGATTGTTGTGCTGCCATTCAAAACATGCTCCTGGCTGCTGAAAGTATGGACATCGGAACATGCTGGATAGGTCTGGCCAAATTTTTCTTTGCCAACCCCAAAAATATTGAAAAATTAAACATACCAGAGGGTTACCAACCGTATTATGCAGTTTCAATAGGTTACAAAACTTCACCGAATAATAAAGGTCCTGAACGAAATAAAAATGTTGTTAATTACATTAAATAATGAATACAGGGTTTAATTAATCAAAGAAACATATCTATTTAAAGGTTATAATACATATCTAAGGCAAAGTAAGATTAAATCAGGCTTTTATTAAGGCGATTATTAGGTTAAGGCGATTATTAGGTTAAGACGATTATTAGGTTAATATACCAAGAGGTGAGAAAAAAATGGCTGCTAATCTCCATGTGATGACAGGTAGAAAAGGGGGTTGGGATGTTAAAAGAGATGGTGCTGTGAAGGCATCGGGACATTTCGACACCAAAGAGGAAGCAATTGAATTTGCCGAGGAAGAGGGAAAACGGTACAATGTTGAAGTTTTCATACATAATGAAGATGGGAAGATAGAAAAACGGGAAAGCTTTGGTAAAAATCTCTATCCAGGATAAAATAAAACATCCTGGAAAGGTAATCCTTGAAAGGTAATCCTGGAAAGGTAATCCTGGAAAGATAATCCTAGAAAGATAATCCTGGATAAATAAATTGTTTTCTCATTTTCAAAAGGTTCCTAGAGGGGTTCTTCTTTTAAATTTATGAATATTAATATAGATATTTATTATAGGTATCTAGTTTTATGGTATCTAGTTTTATCCAGAAAGAAATATTATCCTTCCACCCGATAATTAAACTCCCATATGAACTTCCCGGTATGCTCACACCCTGCCAGGTGTTCCATTTCGTGGGAAACACCGTAAGCCGCAGACCCAGAAAAACTCAGGGGACCCTTAATTCTTTTAAGACTTATTTCCATGATTTGTGGGTTGAGTTCTGCCAGTATAATATCCTCTGCATCGAGCTTCACCCGGAAAGGTCTCTCCACCAGTTCGCGTTCATTTTTACTACCACACTTCTCCAGACGCAGCACTTTGCCTTCAGTGGAGATTAAACTGGGATTTACAAATAGGGTGACCCTTTCCAGGGTGTAACCTTCAGCTTTATCATCATTATAACTGGTTATTTTCTCCTTGACTGCCATGGCTTCCAGATCACTGGTTTTAAAACTCCAATCCCCACCGAATTTAAGGGAGAATAATACTGGTATGAAAGCATCCGGTTTAATCTGGAGGTCATGTATGGCCTTATTCTCAGCTAAATTAAAAGACAGCTGTTTTTTGAGTTTATCATAATCCAATATATCGTAATTTGGAGATTCCATTATGATCACCCGTTCAAATTATTTTTTAAAAAAGATTACTCAAAAGGAAGGTAGGTTGAATTTATGATAATATTATCAAATTTAAATGATTATTAGTTTATTAATGATTGTTAGTCTAGATTATTGATAATTAGTTCTAGTTATTAGCTCTAGGAATTCAGGTTAATTCATTCAGTTAATTATAATTTAATAATTACTTGCACTGCTTTAGAAAAAATGAATGGTCTAAAAACAGGGGTTCAACCTGTTTTCAGTTTCAAAGTAAAGAATATTCCCTGTTTCTTATTCCTTAGTTTTACCCTGGTGGTCCTGGATGGCTTTATCAACCACCGTAAGTATAGCTGGATCAAGATCATCTTCTTTTCTAATAACCAGTGGTATATTATCACAGTACACCACTTCCAGACCGGCGTTAAGAGCATCCTTGGTGGCCACATCCACTGCAGCGGCTTTCAGTTCCGTGAGCATGACATCCACTTCATCGATGTATTTTTCAATGTCCTTCTGGAGTAATGGTCTGTTAGAAAGGTGTGGGGTGGTTCCCACCACAGTACAGCCGTGCTCTTCTTCCAGGTGATTTATAAGAACATCCTTAACAGAATCAGGAGCAGTGGTGGCAAATAAAACCCGTTTACCCTCCACTGATTCCAATGGTTTGGGACGGAATACCGTGGGGATCACCATGGCTTCGGGGTTGATCTCTTTTATGACCTTTTCAATACGTTCCACTTTCTGCGGACTGGCCATTGGCTCTTCGCACATGGTGATAACAGCCAGGTCGGCCAGTTTAATCCGGAAAGGTCCGAAGAATCGTTCAATGTTGATCATTGGCTGGTTGGCTCCCACCAGTACAATGTGCCGGTCGGTTTTAATGGGTGGTATGGCTGCTCCACTACCCTCCATTATCACAAACTCGGAATCAACTTCATTGGCCATCCGGGCACCCTGCTTCATGTTGGTAATGAACACCTGACCCACCATTCCCCCACCACAACGGCGGCATCCAATGGTGAGTATACGGCTCATCAGGGCATCTTCCCAGTGGTCACTGGCAGCGTGAATTCCCTTATCAGACTGTTCCATGAGGTACTGGGGTGTGATTTTTATCTGGTCTCCTCGGACAATCTCTGGCTCCTCAGGACCTCCGCGGCCCATAGCCACTACACAGGGATTGTACTCCTCCTGGTGAATTAAACGGGCTGCATATGCAGATACAGCAGTTTTACCAATGCGTTTACCTGTTCCCAGGATCTTTAGGGATGGTTTTTCAAGAACATCGTATTCATCCAGGGGCTGGAATGAAAAATCAGGACCTTCGTAGAGGATTCCCTGCTCCAAAACCAATGATGCGATTTTAAAACGTTTAGAATAATCAACAACAGGTTCATCGGAAAGATCCATGACAACATCTGCCTGGTGTTCCGTTGCAACCTTAACAATAATATCATAAGGAATTTTATGATGATCAGGACCAAAATAAACTTTAACTCCCAGTTTTTCACCGATTGACTCGGGTGTGGCATCTCTCAGTTTTTCTGTACCTCCAATAAATACAGCGGCCACAACTTCAATATGTTCAAGGTTATCAAGGGTGTTTAATGCTGATTTAGTAACAGGTAAGTAGTGCTCACCATCAATCAAGCATACCATCTTCAATAAAGCACTCATATATTATCACCAGCCAGGGGTTTTCGTTTTTTTACATCTTGATTTTTTGGAGAGCTAAAGTATCTTCATTCTGGAATCTTATGAGTTCTTTTCGCGACCGTTTTACCAGTTCTGAGAGGCCGTTGGAAATGTTAGAAGAAGTTCCTCCGTTGTTGGCAGCAATGATCTCAGAAATAGAATTTGACAAGACAAAAATAGCATATTTATGTTCAGCTTTGGTGCGGTGTATGTGATGTGGGCTGATGTTAAGGCACAGATAGTCCTTACACTCATCCTTCACCTCATACTCATGGTCCAGATGCTTTAAAACGTATACCAAAAATTGATGCAACTGTATAAGCTCATCTTTGTACATATCTACCAGACACCTACAATTAAGTAATTAAGATTCGATCAATATGCATATATAACTTTCTACCAGAAGCTATACCCAGAAAAAACCATAAGCATAAGGTATAAAGTATTAAAGTGCTGGGCATAGTGGGTAAATTATTGTTTACCTATGATTACAAATAAAGGTTTTGACTGATCTATTAAACATAACCTGAATTTGCAACGATTAATCTTACACAGTTAATAATTATTTAATAAAGTAATACTTGGTTAAAAAATGAGAACCCTAAAACTAGAAGATGGAAACCTAAGAGAACTCTTAGGAAGATCCCAGATAGACTCTGATTCTGTTATGAACATTGTAAATGATATTGTTAGTGATGTTAAGAACAATGGAGATAAATCACTCCGTCACTACACTGAAAAGTTTGATGGAGTTTATCTAAAGGATTTTCTCGTTGAAGAGGAAGACTTGGAAGAGAGTCTCATTAAAATTGAAGATAATTTAATCCGCAGCCTTAAACAAGCCGCATCTAACATACGAAAATTTCATCAAGCCCAGCTACCCCATGACTGGTCCATGGAAGTGGATAAGGGCATAACTGCCGGGCAGATAGTACGTCCCCTGGAGAGGGTGGGATGTTACATACCTGGAGGAAGGGCTGTTTATCCTTCAAGCATTCTCATGACAGTTATCCCTGCTAAAGTTGCAGGAGTGGGTGAAATCATCTGTTGCACTCCCCCAGGTCCTGATGGAAAGGTGGAGGATATAGTACTTGCCGCTGCATATCTTGCTGGTGCGGATAAAGTTTACAGGGTGGGAGGGGCCCAGGCCATTGCAGCCATGGCCTATGGAACAGAAACCATACCTTCAGTGGATAAAATTGTGGGACCCGGTAACATATTCGTTACCGCTGCTAAAAAGATGGTCTACGGTCAGGTGGATATTGATTTCCCTGCAGGACCCTCAGAAGTACTTATAATAGCTGATGAAACCGGAAATCCTGATTACATAACACTTGACCTCCTGGCCCAGGCAGAGCACGACCCTCAGGCGGCATCAGTACTGGTAACCACATCCTGCGAGCTTGCACGGTCTGTGGATGATAAACTACAGCAAGAATTACCCCTGATGAAACGAAAAGAAATTATTAAAGAGTCATTTGAAGAAAACGGTATGATAATCCTGGTGGATACACTGGATGAAGCAGTTATGTTTTCCAATGAATACGCACCAGAACACCTGATGATCATGACCCGTGATCCAGAAGAACTGGTCAAGGATATTAAAAATGCAGGCAGCATATTTCTGGGAGATTTAACACCGGTAGCTGCCGGTGATTATGGCTCAGGAACCAACCACGTCCTACCCACATCATTCTGTGCCAGAATGTACTCTGGACTATCCACCGAGTCCTTCCTGAAAAAACCAACAATCCAACGGCTCTCCAGGGATGGTTTGAATAATCTTAAAGATGTGGTTATTCCTTTAGCAGAATATGAAGGTTTATATGCTCATGCTGAGTCTTTTAAAAGGCGTCTTGATAATGATTAACCGATGCTCTCTGGATTAAGGGGATAGGTTTTAGATTTAATCTAGATTGATTTTTAATCTAGATTGATTCAAATTAATCTGGATATAATAAATCCGTGACTAAATTAATAATATAATTATATAATACCCCAATGATTATTTAGTTAGAAGAAGAAGAATAATTAGAATGAATAATAATATGGTATTTTACAATTTTAAATATCTAAATCTGAAAAATATCTAAAATCTGAATTTAAGCTTAAAGCTTTTTTAGAGATTCGTGTATAATCTGCATCTCTATCAATTTGTATATTTAATAAGATTGGAGTAAATTTAATAATAGTTGGATTAAATCCTGAGAAAGGAAAATAATCCTCCCCAAGACACGGAACAACTCCTCACAAAGAGGAGTAATTCCCATATTCATAATAATCGAGGTGAATTAGATTGACAGATTCATTAAGAAGTTGGAAAAGAACACATTACTCACAGGAACTAGACGAAGAGATGGACACTGAATCAGTAACACTCATGGGCTGGGTTCATGAAATCCGTGACCTTGGAGGTATCATATTCGTACTCTTACGTGACAGGAACGGTATCACCCAGATCACCGCTCCCAGTAAAAAGATCTCACCGGAACTACTGGCTGAGATCAGAAAATTCAAAAAAGAGTCCGTGATCGCAGTTAAAGGAACAGTACAGGGATCACCCAAGGCCCCTGGAGGTGTGGAGATCATACCCACCGAGGTTAAAGTCTTAAACGAATCCAAACAGCCACTGCCCCTTGATCCAACCGAGAAGGTAAGAGCTGAAATTGACACCAGACTGGACTCCAGATACCTGGATCTTCGAAAACATAGCATCAGCGCCATATTCAAAATAAAAAGTGTAATGTTACATTCGGTTCGAATTTACCTTGAAGAAAATGGTTTCATAGAAGTTAACACCCCTAAACTGGTGGGATCCGCCACCGAGGGAGGGACGGAACTGTTCCCAATCACCTACTTTGAAAGGGAGGCCTTCCTGGGACAGAGCCCCCAGCTTTACAAACAGATGATGATGGCCACCGGACTGGACAAAGTCTATGAAATTGCACCCATATTCAGGGCTGAAGAACATGACACCCTCCGCCACCTCAATGAGGTTATTTCAATCGATGCAGAGATGGCCTTCGCTGACCAGGAAGATGCAATGAACCTCCTGGAGAACCTGGTGCACAATGCAATTAAAGAAGTGAAGGAAAACTGTCAGGCTGAACTGGAAGATCTGGGAGTGGAACTGGAAATACCCGAATTACCTTTCCCCCGTCTGGAATATGAGGAAGTCATTGATATCGCCAACTCCAAAGGAGTGCCAATTAGACATGGAGAAGATCTGTCCAGGGCTGCGGAGAAGGCACTGGGTGAAGCCATGGATGGTTACTATTTCATAACCAACTGGCCCAGTGAAATCAAACCATTCTATGTCCAGCCACATGAAGATGAACCAGAAAAGAGCTATGCCTTTGACCTGATGTACCGGGATCTGGAGATATCCTCTGGAGCAACCAGGGTACACCAGCACGACCTCCTGGTTGAACAGATAAAGAGTAAGGGATTAAACCCTGATTCGTTCCAGCGTTACCTGGCAGCTTTCGAGTATGGTATGCCACCACACGCCGGCTGGGGTCTGGGAGCTGAACGATTCACCATGTGCATCACCGGGATGAAAAACATCCGGGAAACAGTACTCTTCCCAAGGGACAGGAGAAGGTTGACTCCATAAAGTCAACTTTTTTTTAAATCCTGATTAATAATTATTTTTTTTTACCAATCCTTTCTCTTTTTAATCTTAAATGAGGAAATAAAACATGAACATATACGACATAGCTGTTGTGGGAGCCGGACCTGCCGGTTGTATGGCCGCCATTGAAGGAGCGCGACTGGGTAAAAAGGTAATCCTGCTGGAAAAAAATGATAGAATAGGTCGTAAGCTACTTTTAACAGGTAATGGGCGGTGCAACCTCACCAACACATCTACCCTGGAAATTTTCATGGAGGCATTTGGTAGAAGGGGTTCATTTTACCGGGATGCCTTCGGTAAATTTTCCAACCACAATTTAATGGATTTTTTTAAAGAACATAATCTGGAATTAAAGGTGGAAGAGAATAGACGGGTGTTTCCCATCACCGACAAAGCAGAATCAGTGATGAATGTTCTAAGAAAGGTTTTGGAGGAATGTAAAGTAAAAGTGGTTTACAATTATCACCTGGAACATCTCAACAAGGTCGCCAATATCTTCAAATTGTCTTCAACAGATAATGAAGTAATTAAATCCCGTAGTGTTGTTATTGCTACTGGGGGAGTGACCTATGGATTTACCGGGTCAACTGGAGATGGATTAAGAGTTGCTGAGTTTATGGGACACCACATCAGCGAACTTTTACCAGGAGAGGTTCCTTTGTATGTGCGGGAGAAATGGGTTCACCAGTTAAAGGGAGTTACCCTGGAAGATGTGGGGTTGAGTATAGGATATGGGGGAAAGATGATATCCTTACCCACTGGAAATCTTCTTTTAACACATTTCGGTGTTTCAGGCCCGGTTATTCTAGATGCCAGCCATGAAATTGTGGATATTATAAATAAACAGGGGGATGTGAAACTTTACATTGACTTTAAGCCAGGCATTAATCATGAATCTCTGGGAGCCCAGTTAATGGAAGATTTCCAGAATTACAGTAAAAAAAGTTTGAAAAATTATTTAAAAATTCACCTCCCTAACAGTACCATTCCTCCTTTATTAATGATTTTAAACATTGACCCTCAAAAAAAGCTGAACCAAATCTCCAAAAAGGAGAGGGTGAAGCTACTGCACATATTAAAAGCACTCCCTTTAACCATTACGGGACATCTTCCCATGGATAAGGCTATGGTTACCTGTGGCGGTGTTACTAAAAAGGAGATAAACCCTCAAACTATGGAGTCAAAGCTGGTTGATGGTTTGTATTTTGCTGGGGAAATAATTGCAGGATGTGGTCTCAGAGGTGGTTATAACCTGCAACAAGCTTTTTCTACCGGTTATCTTGCAGGAAACAGTGCTGGAACTAAATAATTAATTTGAAAGAATCATATAAAAAGAAGAATCATATAAAATAATATCAATATAACAGAACTATCAAATAGTCTGTTAATTGATCAAAAAATAGTTTAAATACCTATTTTTAGTATAAACACCCTTTTTTTATAGCCCTATTTTTTATTAGCAATTGTTTTAATGTACTCTTCCAGTGGCCGCGTGGCAAAGTAAAGTACGATTACCGCTCCAATTAACCAGGTGAAATTGGTTACAATGGCCTGTGCTGAATTTCCCACAGGAAATACCACCAGCCCAAAGGCCATCAAAGGGACAAATGCCAGATACACCGTGATGAGGGATACAATTATGGCTTTCCTAATTTCACCAGTGTTGAAGGGGGATGTTCCGGACATGTAATTTACAATGAGCATTACTCCAAAGAAGGTGACCAATCCCAATGAAACAAATATCCACTGTAATGGTATGGCCAGGAGAGTGATTATTGCTGGTATAACCACTAAATCCAGAACCCCCAAGATAGTGATCATCTTCAGGGCACTTTTCCAATTTTTATCATTGGAATGCCTGACCTTACGCAGTAGGTTATCACGCTCTTTAGTGGCCTTTATCCTCTCTTTATCCATCCATTCAATCTTATTCTCAAGTTCATCATTGATGGATTTTAATTTCTCTATTTTAATGAGATTTAAATTGTTGATCTCTTTTTCAAGATCAATACGTTGCTGATTCAATTCATCAACAGTTTTTTCCAATACTTTTTCTTCTTCTGCAGCCATGATAAATCCCCCACCTGAGGATATTAGTTTAAGGTGTAAAGACTCAACCTAAATCTAAACTTATTATATTTATTGGAATATATTAATTTTTAGATGGAATCTGACTTTTTTTTATTCATTTTTTATTTTAAAAATTTCCTCTTAAATTTGGTGACTCTAACCCATTACTATGAACTGGAAAATAAGATAATGATTAAACATAAGATAATAAAAGGTGTTGTATCCTTTTATCCATTTTTAATTAATTATTTTTGTATCAATACAACAAGAAATTTAGATAAATTAGAAAATAATAATCTGTAGTCGGGTAAAACACCCCTCCCATAGTGATACTCATTAATAGTTTTAAAATACTCCTAGGAGTACTTTAAATAACGTTTTAATTAGCTTCTAAAGTTTTTAATCTTAATGAATTTGAGATAAAGACAAAAAACTTGATAATACCTAATAAAGACATAATTCAGATTACTCTTAATATTATCAAACAACCATAACACTACTAGGACGAGTAACATGATCAGCGTAGTATACGATATCAAAGTTTATAGACAGGTTCTAAAAGATATCATTAAAGAAGATGATGTGGTGGTGGAACTGGGATGTCATGTGGGAAATTCAACCCGCATCATTGCCCAGATGGCACCTAAAGGCAGAATCATCGCACTAGATAAGAGTCCAGAATCCCCTGAAAAGTTTGAAAAAATAATAGCAGAAGAGGAAACTCCCATTGAATTTTTAAACTGTGATGTACGGCTCCATGAAACACTGGAGGAAGTAACTCGGAAAGTGGATGAAATGGGAGGTTGTGATGTTCTCTCGGTGGATCTGGGTGGTGGTTACCATCCGGACACCACCTTTAAAGTATTCTTCATTTGGTCATCAACTTTAAAACCTCGTAACACTATAATTAGAAACAGAGGTCTTTTAGATTTCATACACTCATCATCAAGCTCTGAGGTTATCAGATCTGAAAATGGGTGGCTGGAGTCCTGTGGAGATGATGGCATCCCACCGCGATTAAAAGAACTAAAACTCTGGTCTCCAAAACTATAAGAAGGAGGGTATTTATGATAGGAAAGAAAATCAGGATTGAAAGGATAATCAACCGAAAAACAGGGAGATGTGTTATCGTTCCCATGGACCACGGTGTTTCAATTGGGCCTGTGGATGGAATAATAAAAATGGCAGAGACCATTGACGAAGTGGCTAGCGGTGGTGCCAACGCTGTAATAATGCATAAAGGAATGGTTGGCACAGGACATCGTGGATATGGACGAGATATCGGACTGATTATTCATTTATCAGCTAGTACTGCCCTGGGACCTGACCCTGATCATAAAGTGCTGGTGACCAGTGTGGAAAAAGCCATCCAACTGGGTGCAGACGCAGCATCTGTACACGTAAACGTAGGATCGGAGATGGAACCTGAGATGTTAATGCACCTGGGAAGCATTTCCGAGATCTGTGATGATTGGGGCATGCCCCTCATTGCCATGATGTATCCTAGAGGCAAAAAAATCGACAATGAACACCACGCCGATGTGGTGAAGCTTGCTGCCCGTGCCGGTGCAGAACTGGGAGCTGACATCATTAAAACCAATTACACTGGAGACCCGGACACATTCAAAGAAGTAATTGATGGTTGTCCTGTTCCACTGGTCATTGCTGGAGGACCCCGAGTGGAAACAGACCGTGAACTTTTGGAAATGGTGAAAAACTCTGTTGATGTTGGTGGAGCTGGTGTGGCCATAGGCCGAAATGTCTTCCAAGCAAGATCACCACAGAAAACCACCCGGGCCATTGCCGAGATTGTTCACAATGACCTGGAAATTGACGAAGCCCTTAAAATCCTCAATGGTAACTAAAAATCATGGTATTATTTTCAAACCACCCCCAGGATCTAATAAATCATTCCAAAAAAATGAATAAATAAATTATAATAAACATTTATAAATGGATACGCATTTATAAATGGATTTAGAAGGTTAAAGCATGAAGTTTGCATGGATAATGGCCGAAGGTAATGTATGGGATAAAAAAAAGCAGTTCATTACCACTGCACTGGAATCAGGGATGGATCATATCGTTGACTTTAGCGATGTGGACAATATTCGTAAGCTGGGTAATGTGAAACTCATCTCTGATATTGAAGGATCTGATGTGGTTCTGGTGGGCCGCAACAGCGAAGGAGACGGCACCCTCATCATACCAGATGACCTCGCAGAATCCAAGGATCTGGCTGCAGTTAAGAGGTTGAAAAGAAGGGATAAAAAAGTAGCAGCCTATGTGGAGATTCTCACCAAAAAACACGAAGAACTGGCTGCACTCTTAGGAAAAGATGCTGATTACCTCATCCTCATGGGCCGGGACTGGAAAGTCATACCCCTGGAAAACATAATCGCTGGACTGCAGGGTGAGAAAGTCAAAATCATTGCAGCAGTAGCAGATTATGATGAGGCTAAACTGGCTCTGGAAACCATGGAACACGGAACCGATGGTGTACTGTTATGTCCCCATGAAATCAGCCAGATAAAAAAGGTAGCTGAACTAATGGAGAAAATACAGAGTGAAAATTACCAGTTAAAACCAGCAACCATCACCAAGGTCGAACCAGTGGGAATTGGTGACCGGGTCTGTGTGGACACCTGCTCCATGATGCAACTGGGTGAAGGTATGCTGGTGGGATCCTACTCCCAGGGACTGTTCCTGGTGCACAGTGAGTCAATGGAAAGTGAATACGTTGCCTCACGACCCTTCCGGGTTAACGCCGGCCCAGTGCATGCCTATGTCATGACCCCTGGTAACAAAACCAAGTACCTCTCTGAACTGGAAACCGGAGATGAAGTGCTTACAGTGGACCAGGAAGGTAACAGCAAAGTGGCCATAGTGGGACGGGTTAAAATCGAAAAACGACCATTGATGCTGGTGGAAGCAGAATATGAAGGAGTTGTACTTAGAACTCTTCTTCAAAACGCAGAAACCATACGCCTGGTCTCAGAAGATGGTAAGCCCATTTCCGTGGCAGAACTAAAGATTGGGGATAAGATAATGATCTACCTGGACCCCAATGCTCGGCACTTTGGAATGGCCATTGAAGAGAGTATTATTGAAAAATAATCATCAAATCAGAACAAGAGATCAACATAATTATATTTATCTCTTAAATTTTTATTTTTCTCGATGTTAATTCTTTTATTTTTCTCAGAAGACGATTCTATTTCTAAGAACAATCCTATTTTGTAAATATCAATTTAAGAATTTTTTAAAAAATAATGAGGGTCATTCTATCACCAATAATGAAACCCCATACTTCTAAATATAAAATTTTAAATAATACTTTTCTACATATTCGTTGCAAGAGATATAAAATAATATTAATGATTAGGGGGCGAAAAGATTAATAAAAAGATTTTAGCATTGCTTAGTGTTATAGTAGCTATTGTTGGCATTTATGGTCTCTTTTATGCTGCGGTTACAACTGTTTTAATGCCAATGGATACAAATATCTACAAAGATCAATTAAACACGATACCAGAACTTTCCACCATCAATGAATCCACAATTACTGAGCTGGAAAGTGGAGCTGCGGTTACTGAGAGCATGTCCGCATTGGCATACACATCCTCAGAAGAAAGGACACAAATGGCTAATATAATGCGAATGGGTAGTAACCTACCTCCTGAATTTGTAAACCAAAATTTTGAGGAATATGATAGAACCAATGAGAATAAAATCTGGGCATATGATTTAATACTAAGAGGGGATATTTCCAATCAGCTAAAGAATATTTCAAGCACATATAAAGAGATTAAACGCCTGAACAATGAAACACTTTCCTTAAATCAAAAAGCAGCCAATGACTTTGAAAGTGGAGATAGCAAAGCTTATGCTGAAGATTTAAGAAACACAGCCAACAATCTACGACAATACAATAAAACTATGGAAAAATTAAAAACCCAACTTCAAAACTTAATCAACCAACTACAACAATGATTAATGGACTCTAAAACAGATAATGAATGGATAACATCTTTAATTAGGGGAAGTGGGAATTTACAAAGATAATTACCATCAGCACACCATTAATCACAAGCACAGTAAATTAAGAGAATAGATTAAGACCTATTAAACCCATAAATTAAACTATAAACCCGGAAGTGGAATGGATACTTATAAACCCGGAGAGGCATGGATACTTATAAACCGGAGAGGCATGGATGTTTATAAACCCGGAAATGGAGAATGGAATACTATAAACTCCACCAGTGGAATCTTAAGGACGTAAAGGGGTTAGGAATGTTATCTTACAATGCAGAACTCATAACACCCTATGCCAAGGATGAGCTATTAAAAGAACTTAAAAGTAAGGTTAAGTTTGAAAGGAAAGCCAATATTCATGGAGCTTGTGTTAAACTCCTTACTGACAATGAAGAGTTTAAGGAAGAATGGGAAGATAACTTCAAGTTCATGAACGAGGATATCCGCCCCCATGCCAAGATCTTCGCAGTGGAAGATGGTCAAGAGTTGCAAGTGTTATATGAACCCATTTCCAAGACCTGTATCATTAACAACTGTGACTACTATGGCTGGATTAAAAGCATAGCCCTGGCAACCATTTCCGATTTTTTTGAAGAATACCATTCTGAGCACCGGCGTTATTCAACTCATGGATCAGCAGTTGACTGCGGAGGACATGCCATGGCCATTATCGGACCCCCAGGTACGGGTAAATCCACACTTACCTATGGACTGCTTCAGTATGATGATTTTAATTACATCAGTGATGACTGGTTCTTCACCCGACTCTTCAACAATGCAGCTGTTATCTATTCTTCAGAAAAGAATTCTTACATCCGTGATGATTTAGCCCAGGTCTGGGAAGGATTTTCTGAAGAGGTGAGCTTGGTTCAGTTGGATAATAGGGGTCGGGGAATCGCCGATGTCAGCACACTTTTCGGTGGGAGGGTTCGAGAAACAAGCACCCTTAAAACGGTCGTTCTCCTGGAAAGAAACATTTCAAAAGCCCCTTTCCGTAAACTGGATCCAGAAGAAGCCCTGGATTTCATGCTGGAGAATGATTTCTGCAATCCCCACCAGCTGGTGAGGGATGAGCGTAAACTGAACCTAAGGAAAAACTTTTTCCATGAGTTATTCCAGGCAGTTGATGTTTACCTGTTGAATACTGTGGAAACTCCCAGGGAAAGTTTGGATAGGATAAAAAATCTTATTATTTAATAAAAAGATAACAAATAGATAACTTTAAAGAGTAATTGTGATTTATTGAGTAACTGTGATTTATTTGAGTTAATTTGATTATTTAAGTAATTGTAATTTATTTATTGTTAAAGTTACAATGGTGATTTTTATGCGAGCATTTATAGCAGTTGATGTTGATAGCAGGTTATCCTATAAAATCCAGGAAGTTCAAAGGGATCTTAAAAAAACACATGCCCCATTAAAGATGGTGGAACCTGAGAACCTGCATTTCACCTTCAAATTCTTCGGTGATATCTCCTCATCCCAGGCAGATCAGATAACCCGTGTTATACAGGATAAACTGGAAAATTACCATTCATTCCCACTGCACATCAGGGGAACTGGGGTGTTCCCCAAAATAGAATATATGAGGGTTATCTGGCTGGGAATTGAAGATCCCCATAGTTTTTCCGAGATGCAAAAAGACCTTGACCAGGAATTTGCAAAAATGGGGTTTAAAAAGGAGAGGAGTTACATTCCCCACCTCACAATTGCCCGGGTGAAGGGTCCTAAAAACAGGGAGCTCCTGGCAGAAAAGATTCAGGAACTAGAGTCAATTGAAATTGGTGAAATGACTGTGGAAAAACTGGTGTTAAAAAAGAGTGAACTCACTCCTGTGGGCCCTATATACACCGATGTTAAGGAATTTTTCATTTAAAATGTTAAGCGAAGATTATTGAAACAAGGATGATTGAGATTGAAACAAGGATGATTTGAATATTAACAATCAGTTTAAAAATTAATTTATCAAAAGTTAAAAAAATAGTTAGAGGTATTGTAAGTGATTGATTTTCGCAGAATCTTAGATGATATAGAACCCTCAAAGGATGAGGAACTCAGAGTCCGTAATTTATCTTTAAAATTAATGGAAATCATTAATCGTACTGCCCATGATACGGGTGTTAATGCTGAAGCTGTATTACTGGGCTCAGTGGCCAAGAATACCTGGATATCCAATGGGGATAATGAAGATGGCAAAGACTTGGACATTGATATTTTCATAAAATTCCCTTTAACCACTTCCCTGGATGATCTGAAAGTCCAGGGTCTGGAACTGGCGGAAAAATGCATAACCGAAATTGACGGAACCTATGAAGAGCGTTACGCATCACACCCGTACCTTACAGGTACCATTGAAGGTTACATGGTGGATTTTGTCCCCTGTTATAATATTAAAGATTCCAGTGAACTGAAATCAGCAGTAGACCGCACTCTACTGCATACCGAATACATCACAGCCAACTTAAGACCAGACCAGACCAAGGAAGTAAGGCTTTTAAAACGTTTCATGAAGATGGTAGGGACTTATGGCTCTGAATTTAAAGTGGGCGGATTCTCAGGATACCTGTGTGAATTACTGGTGATCCACTATGGCTCGTTTCTGGATGTTCTTAAAGGGGTTTTTGACCAGTGGAAACCCGGCTTTCAGATCGACCTCATGAACTACGGCACTGCTAAGTTGTTCAAGGATCCCCTGGTAGTTGTGGATCCCACTGATGGAAATCGTAATGTTTCCGCGGCTTTAACCCTGCAGAAAATGGCAGAATTCCGTGTGGCTGCAGATAATTTCCTGGAAAATCCCAAAAAATCATACTTTTACCCTAAAACCATTACTTATCATAGAGAAACATTAAGGGATGAATTCAAAAACAGACAGACCCATTCAATTATCCTGGCTTTCCCCACACCAGACATTCCAGCCGATGCCCTGCACCCTCAGATCCAGAAAACTGAAAAATCCCTGGTGAAAATTCTGGAAACTGATGATTTTAAGGTCATGGGGAGTGATTACTGGACTGATGAGAATAAAACTGGAATAATACTCCTGGAAATGAACACATGGCATCTGACCCCCTTCCAGAAATATTCCGGCCCACAGGTATGGGATCAGGGAAATAGTTGGAAGTTCCTGGAAAAACATCCAGAATCATGGGTGGAAGGTGACCGGTGGGTGACACGCACCAAGCGCCAGTATCAGGATGCGGAATCCCTTATTCAGGGGACACTCACATCCAGGGGGATTAAAAACCTCAGGGTGGGGAAACATTTGAAGAAGAAACTCTTGGAAAAATACAATTTAGTGGATGTTCTGGATCTGTTAATTGCTGAAGATGCAGATGAAGATATACTGAAATTCCTACACTGTTATCTCCATAAGAATGAGCTTTTAATACGGGATTAAGGACTATTTGTCAATAATAATCCTTTTTCAAGTTTTTTTAATTTTCAATTCATATTTCATTAAGAATTATTTCATTAAGAATTCACATTTCATTAAAATATTAAATTAAGACACTAATTAAGCAAGCTGATTTAATTTCAATCCCTGACTTTCAATCCTTCCTTTCGTAAACAAATTTGGGAACAGCGTCCTGGAATGGGTCAAATGTTTCCAGGTTCTTGATGAGGGTGGATTTCATGCTGACTCCTGAGTGGAGGGAGGATGGTAATCTCAGTATTCTTTTCAGGTCAATGGAAACCTTGGCATCTACCAGTGTCAGATTAAGGGAAGCGATCCCTTTAACCAGTCGGGCATATCTCACAGGACCAATTTCTTTCCGGAACAATCCCCACTGGTCTTCAGATAATAATTCCCGGTGCTTTATCACTGCCTTCTTAATATCCTTACTGACTTCATCAATTTCTGTGTCCAGGTTCAGGTTCAAGAGGGCCTGTTTAACCCGGTCAGTGAATACCTGCGGATAACCAAAGGGGACGGTAAAGTGTTCCAAGTTGTATTTCATCCCGTGACTGGAGTATTCACTGCGTGGAACATCAGAACCCACCAAATATTTAACGATCTGGCTACGTACGTCGCTGTCCATGCCCATCACCTTGTCGTCCAGAACTCTTATATGATAACCACGACCCGAATAAACCACATGAATATCAGAAAGACCCAGATCACCCTGGATGGTGTCAATCAGTCCGTGGACAATGTCTTTAGCCTGGTTTAAGCATATCTCGCAGACGTTTTCACAACCACAGGATCTTATAGGTATATCCTTGGCATCCACATCAAAGACCAGTTCTGCTTTTATCCAGCCATCCCTGCGTCGGGGTTTATGGTAAAATGCCACTGAGGAGTAGGCGGCAAATGGTGTGCGGTATCGCATGAACTTCCTTAAATAATCTGTATTTTGAAATACACGGTAACGGTCGTTGGGTCCCCGGCCCATGTGGTCAAAACCGAACTCCCGCTGGGTGAGGGTTTTGCGGATGAATTCAGGGATATCATTAACATCCCATTCTTCCCGGTAGTACTGACGGCGTTCATTGGGGGTGGCTGGTTTTAGATCCATAAAAAATCATCCCTCCCCAGAATTACTATCATCAGAGTTCTTATTTTCATTATTGGCAGAATTTTCAATATCAGAATTTTGAATATCAGAATTTTGAATATTATCAACATTATTACTACTCGGATTATCCTCAGAATCTGAATCTTCTTTATCCAAATTCATTACTTCCCATATCCTCCGATTGTAATAGCTCAACGGGTTGCCTATTTTTTTGCAGACATCATCTGGTCGGCAGAGATGTGGCAGGTGTAGTTTTATCTTCTCACAACTCATGGGAGTGTACCATGTGGTTTCACCCTCATGTTCCATTTTCAGAGTGGAGTGCATTCCAAAACCGAGCTTCGCATTGATGTTAACCTTTTCCTGGGGCTGATCATCGAATAATGGTGGTACACATCGCTGTGCAGCCTCATAAATCAATGGCAGGACCTCGTTTTCTGTGATTTGCAGTTGTGGGTCCTGGTCTGAGACACGTTTGGTGATGTTCATCCTGAAAACATCAGGATACAATCGGGCGTAGGACACAAAGGGTGTCATAAATAGTACAATGGCATCGTTCCGTCCTCCTGATTTTATACCCTCCAGGGCTTTCTTTACACATGGTGGGAATGCCAGGGGGTTCAGTGGTCCGGCTTTCATTGGTCCACCACTCCTTCCAGAACCATAACCGTAATGTTGCATTGGTTCGGCCAGTACTTCCGCCACTTCATCAGCCAGCTCCAGGAGTATGGGGTTAGGTTCCACCATGACACGCGCCTTTTCATGAACCTGTTTAATGTAATCCTCGGTTTCCTGCATGATCATCTTAACCATTATAAGTTCTTTCAGTTCATCTCCAATTAAAAGCTGATACATGCTGTCAGGATTGCGATGTTTTATCCGGGAACCAAAACGATGAAGAAAATCTTCCTCATTCAGTATTAATTCCCCATTATCCAGTACCAGTTCTGTGAGACGTATTTTTCGGGTGCTTAATAATTCCTGGAAGAATGTCCAGTGAACCATATCATCATGCAGGAGCATTGCCAAGGATTGGTCCACCATCAATCTACTTTCTTGAATACTTAGTTTCCCCATTCTTTCCTGGATGAGATCACCCTGTGCCTCAACCATAACTCTGGTTTCACGTGAATTGGGCCCGAATTTAACTCCAATGGCTTGACACAATAAATAAAATGAAATAACATCATATTTAGTTATGGAATAATCAGAAAGAAAAGAATATCTTCGACTGTTAAATTCTCGGTCATGTTTTTTCTTAATATACCATTCAATCCTTTTTAGGGCAAGTTCCAGATAATTAGAGGGTATTTCTTTATCATCAACAATTTCCTGAGAGGGATTACGAGTCACGAGTCTTCTAAGTTCGGGGATATCATCAGATATGCCTTCGAAGCTGCCCAGTTCCCTTACAATGTCCTTTCCCTCAGGGGATAATGGGTTTAAAAAAGAGATGGAAACCATAATTAACTGTTGGTTACTAGGTTTTAAAAAATTTGTTAATGTAAGAAATTTATTGTATTATGAATCAGATTTTTCTTCATTTATTGATACTCTGTTAAATTATCCTTTTCTAGGTCAGTGTAGGGCCAAAATCATAGGTCCAGTGGTGGGGTTGAGATCTATGGATAACTCTTATATAGAAATTAGATAAAAAAAGATATTATTCTTTATCATTAACTCCAACTGAGTTTTTACCGTAAGATGGTTAATAAATATTTAAAAACAGTTATCTAAGACAAAATAAACTTTATCATTCGTAACAAGGTTAGTATAGGAGGAATATCTTTGAGTAAAGATTCAAATAAAGTGTTTATCACCTGCGCCCTGCCCTACGCCAATGGACCCTGTCACCTGGGACACTTGCGTTCAACTTACATACCGGCAGATATTTACGCCCGTTACCATCGGATGAAAGGCACAGATGTGCTACTGGTGTGTGCTACCGATGAACACGGAACACCCATAGCTGTTCAGGCGGAAAAGGAAGGAGTATCACCCCTGGATGTTGCCACTCGTAATTACGAGTTGATTAGAAGGGATCTGGAATTATCGGATATTTCTTTTGATAATTTTTCCAGAACCACCGACCCCTTACATTATGAAATATCCCAGAACTTCTTTTTAGATCTTCATGAGAAAAATTGTATTTATCCCAAGACCATCCAGCAGCTTTACTGCCCGGAATGTGAACGATTCCTCCCTGACCGTTACGTGGAGGGCACCTGTCCCCACTGTAATGGTGAGGGTGCACGTGGTGACCATTGCGAGACCTGTGGCCGGCACCTGGAACCAGTGCAGCTGGTGGAGCCAAGATGCCTGATATGCGATTCAAACCCAGAAGTCAGGGAATCTGAACAGTATTATTTCCGTTTAAGCAACTTCCAGGATGAACTGAAAGGATCTATTGAAGGCAACCCAGAGTTACCGGCTAATGTCCGGAATTATGCTCTTCAATGGATTAATGAGGGACTGAAGGATTGGATTCTCACCAGGGATATGGACTGGGGTATCCCGGTTCCCCTGGACGGTGCAGAGGGTAAGATCATCTATGTATGGGGAGAAGCATTCCTGGGTTACATTTCATCGGCAGCCCAGTGGGCCCGCCGTGAAAACAAGTCATGGAAGCCCTACTGGGATGACCGGGCAGTGCACTTCATTGGTAAAGATATTATCTACCACCACAGCATATTCTGGCAGGCAATGCTCATGGCCTATGGTTGCAAACTACCTTATAACATTGTTGCCGGGGAGTACCTGTCACTTGAGGGTCGTAAAATGTCAACCAGTAAGAACTGGGTGATATGGGCCGCTGATTTCATGGAGAAATTTGATGCAGATCTCTTAAGATACTACCTGGTGGCCAACGCACCCCTCACCAGGGACACTGACTTTTCCTGGGATGACTTCCAGAGGAGGGTCAATGATGAACTGGCTGATGTGGTGGGGAACTTTATGCACCGTACATTCTCATTCACCCACCGTTTCTTCCAGGGAATGATACCTGAGCCGGGGTCCTTCAATGAATATGACCAGAGTGTTCAAAAGGAGATAATTGAAACCCCGGGTAAAGTAGGTGAGCATATTGAGAACTTCGATTTCAGGGAAGGTCTTAAGGATATAATAAAACTAGCCAAACTGGGAAACAAATACTTCAATGACCAGGAACCCTGGAGAACCGTTAAAGAAGAAGGAGAAAGGGCTGCTACCACAATTTATCTCTGTAATCAGATTGCAAAGGTCATCAGTGTCATTATAAGTCCTTACCTCCCCTCCAAAGCAGTAGAGATGAGGGAAATTCTGGGTTTAAATGGAGATAAAAGCTTAATATGGGAGGATTCTGCTGAATTTATAGCAGCCGGAACCCCTATTCTCAAGGCTAAACCATTATTTGCTAAAATTGATGATGAAGTTATTGCTGAGGAAAAAGAAGCACTTTACAAAAATTTAGAGGAGAGAGAAACTATGGATAATCTAATCAGTATTGAAGATTTCACCAAATTAGACCTGCGTGTGGGTAAAGTTATTGGAGCTGAGAAAGTTAAGGGCTCTGATAAACTGTTGAAATTAATGGTTGATGTTAAAGACAAACAATTACAGGTTGTTGCAGGTTTAGCCACCAAATATGCGCCGGAAGACATACTCAATCAGAAGGTAATTGTATTGGTGAACCTCCAACCAGCCAAACTCTTCGGCATAAAATCCGAGGGAATGGTACTGGCTGCTGGAGATAGTCTCAGCCTCTTAACCGCACCTGATGCCACTATGGGCGAAGGAATACAATAATCAAGGTGAAATTATCCCAGTACATGGTGAATATCATTATACACATGTGAATATGTGTATACAATAGTGCAAGGTGAAGATATATCACAATATGCAAAACTGATGATATTTGATACAAAATGGATGATTAATTGATAAAGTGATGAATTGTAGATTGATAACATCTATTAATAAATTAAAGATGTCTCTATTTTCAAAATCATCATCCATTTGAGAAATTCGGGCGAACTTATACTTTAACGAAGGAATACGATGAATGAATCTGTACTCATTGGAAAATCCGAGCGTTTTCTGGATCAGATAAAGAGAAAAGGAATTTCATTAAGTGATATTGAAAGCCCGGAAAAATTCCTGACACTTTACACTTATTTGAAAGACAACATGGATACTCTGCAGGATATGAGAGAGACCATGGAAATTAAGGGTTACACTGCGCCTTATCGTTCCATAAACAAGTATGGCCGTCCCCTCAGTGGTGAAACCAAGGCCGAGGATATGTATGATGTCAGCCGCCACACCCAGTACTTCCGGATGAACGCAGCTGCTAAAAAAAACATACTGGATCGGGTTAAATCTGCCATGTCATCTCATCGTATTGCCATTGGACATCTGGAGGAGTTCGCCACACTAGAATGTGCTTCCTGCCAGAGAAAGTACAAAGGTCATGAGATAGCTCTTCTGACCCGGGAAAATTGCCAGTGCGGCGGAGATAATATAAAATTGCATGTAAACAGGGATGGGGTTTATCGTCTTGAAATCATCCCATTTTTACCCCTTTCTGGGGATTACATGGTTAAACTATCCGAATTGAGTCCCCGAAGCAGGAAAGCCTTCCGCAGTATGGTGCGCATCTTAAAACAGGAAAAAAGAGGAATTGTTAAAACCGTGTCTCTGGTTATCAAGATCATGGAAGACAGTAGATGGGTTAGAAAAAGGGTTACCATTGACGCACATGAAGAGGCCAACTATGAAAAAGAGATCCGGAACCAGTATGGTTCCAATGCCCGTATAGAAATGATGCAGTTTCATCGTAAAAAACCGTCCATAATCAATGACAAACAGGTGCAAACTGCCCTTTCACTTGGTTATGTAAAGTATGCTGAAACAGAGATACTCCATTTTTTACCCGCTTTACTTGAAAAATCTCTCTCCAATAAAGAAAAAGTTGAAGAGTACCAGGAAGCAATGGAAGTTGCCGAAAGAAATGCCAACAAATATGAAAATGGCGATGACCCCGAAACCCTGAAGAAGTTCTTTTTAAAAAAAGAACTAGAAAAAAGAGGACTCCTTGATGATGGAATTCTCAATGAAACAATAAGGCAGGATTTAAAGGAGAAAGATTTGCTTGAAAAAAGCCTCTTTCTTGAAATCCCACGCATATACATTTTATGGGATCTTTTACACTATTATCTGACCACTTCCTATGATCGCAGAAATAAACATTCGGGTCCCTTCCCCTACCTTCGCCCTGGTCTTGATTCAAACCAGATAAAGTCATTCCAGGACTTCAAACAGGATGTGGTGCAGATCATGCAGGACCACCTCACCGAAGGGATAGAATATATACCCCAAATGGGAAAGGTTTTATCCAGTAAATTCTCTGTTGAAAAAAAGATGAAAGGCCTTCACCTACAGATGGGACCTGCCCTGGGAGCGGCGATACTTTCCATTGAAGGAAACATACCCACTGAAAGAACATCAGAATTATTCTCCATACCTCTTAAAGATGTTCAAAAAGAGAAAGAAACCTTGGAAACCTTGCAAAAACCTGCTACTTCCAAGGCTAAACAGTTCATGGCAATGATGAAGAAATAACATTAAAAAACTAAAATTTACACTTTACAAATTAAATATGATAAATCATGCTTTTAATAAATGAAAAAATTCTTTAATAAATCTATAATAAAATTATAATAAAAAGATGGACTCCAGGAGTGTTCCGAGTTGAAAGATGAAATTTATGTGAATAAGCCATTATCCTTCAGCAGGATAATGGAACTCCTGGACCAGTATCCTGATCTCAAGAAGATAAGCTGTCCTCCCAGTTTATATTCACGGATTTCACCAAAGTATATTCAGGCACTTAATGAACTGGGAGTGACTGTTGTACCAGTAGAAAAGAAAGGGCGTCCTAAAAAGTATAATGAAAAAGATGCGGAAAATATCCGGCATTTATTGAAATCAGGAAATACTCCTAAGGAAATTGCAGAAACTCTGAATATTCCCCTGAAAACAGTTTATTACCTCAAGGAGTCACCCCTTAAACGTGGGCGGAAGATTAAATACGATACCTTAAAAGTAAAAAAAGTTAAAAACCTTTATAAAAATGGAGTTCCAGCTAAGGATATTTCAAAAGACTTAAAAATCCCCCTTAGAACTGTTTACTCCCTCTTAAAACGGTGAAAAAATGGAACCTAACCTTATCATTCTTTACCAGAACCTGTTTTTAACCTCGGCCATCTGTGCCCTGGTGGCCTTTCTGGTAACCTTCATAAGCATGCCCCGTCTTATTAAAAAACTGAAAGATGCAAAGATAGTGGGGCGAGATATTCATAAACCATCCAAGCCAGCTGTGGCTGAAATGGGTGGTATTGGTATTCTTTTCGGATTTATTATCGGGATATTTCTGGGTATTTATTTCTATCCTGCTCTTCAGTTCCAGCTCACCATCACCCTGCTGGTGATCCTCCTGGTGGGGATGGTGGGGATGGTGGATGACCTGGTTATGTTGTCCTCCAAGGAAAAGCTCATCCTGCTCTGGCTGGCTGGTCTGCCACTTATATGGATTGCCCCACCCAACGTGGATCTTATATACATTTTATCGGTTCCCATTGCAGTTTCCATTGCTGCCAATCTTACCAACATGCTGGCGGGGTTGAATGGTATTGAATCTGGCCTGGGGGCCATTGCCATGACTTCCCTCAGTATTTCCTGTATTATTATGGGCAAGTACGATGTGGCTGTAATCAGTATGTGTATGTTGGGAGCGCTACTGGCCTTCCTCTACTACAACCGCCATCCATCTAATGTATTCCCCGGAGATGTTGGTACACTGATTATTGGAGCAACCATTGTAGTGGTAGCCTTTATCGGCAGGGTGAAGATCATTGCACTGATTGTGCTGATACCCAACATAATAGATATGCTGCTCAAACTTTACAGTGCCGGTGTAATGGAAAGACAACAACACACACCCACCCAGGTGGGAGAAGATGGGAAACTGATGGCTCCTGAATCAGGTTTCAATTCGCTGATACGCTGGATCCTAAAACGTCCCATGGAAGAAAAGAATGTGGTCATCATTGTGTGGCTCATTGGAATATTCTTTGGAGCTGTGGGAATAATCCTGGCTTACACTCTAAAAGCACGTATGTTTTAATAAATAGTATTTTAATCAAAACTAAATGCTATTTAAATTAAACATTCACGTTTTGTTGTATAATACACAATGAAGAAATGAAAAATAAATTTTTGATTAGATATCGGGAATAAATCCCAGATATCTTAATTAATAAATAAACCTTTTATTCTGAGTTAAACTTCTTCATGGGTTTTTACAGATATAATAAAATCAATCATAAATAGATTTTAACAGCGCCAGAGCAGCTTTTTCTATATCTGGATCATTTAAATGTTTTATTATTTCCATGGATTGGCGAAGATACTTGGAACCTTCATCTGTTTCACCCAGTAAAAAGTAAGCAGTCCCCATCATCAACCGGGATATAGATTCACCCTTTTTATCGTCAATTTTCATGAAGGATTTCAAAGATTTTTGGAAAAATTCCAGAGATTTTTTGGTTTTCTCTTCTTTTAAAGAAATATCACCCATGATCAGAAGTAAGGCTGCCTCCCCCTTCTCATCACCAATACTACTGGCCATTTGATGGGCTTCCTTTAAACGGACCAGTGGGTTTTCAAATTCCTGATAGCTACTGTAAACTGCTGATTCATCTAGAAGTCCAATTATATCATCAAGCCTTTTCCCAATTTTCACATGATCAATAGACTCATCACCATCTAATGTGTAAGGTTTGCCCGATTCTTCCGATTCCAGAAGAGCATCCTCCCCACCTTCGGCTATTGCTTTTTTAACTGCATTATTCTTGGTTGCTTCAATTTCAGCTTCGTGTTCTTTTATTTTATTTAAGACTTCCCCCTCGAGGGGCGTGTCCAGGGAAGAACAGATTTTGAAAGATTTATAGTAGTAATCAAGTGCATTTTGGACATCATTTGTGCTGCTGTACACATCACCTATTAAATCCAAAATAGTTGCTTCTTCTTCAATAAAACCCAATTCATGGTATATTTTTACAGATCTTTCTAAAAATCCGACTGCATCATCGGTATCTCCATTTTCATATTGCAGGGTAGCAATTTCAACCATTAAGTTAGCTTCAGCTTCCTGATACTCCCATAACTGTTCTAAGAGCTTTTTGAGGGAAGTACCATAGTCTTCTTTCCCCTTAAAAATATCCATAGTAATTCCTCCCATTAATTATCAATAAATTTTCACAGGTCAACTTACTCCCTGCTTTTCCCTACAGTATCAATTAGAATACCACAGGAATTTTCAAGATAGTCCATAACGAAGCGGGTGGCATTCCAACCAAGCCTCCGGGTGTAGGCAATATTATCCCCCAAGAGTTCATCCCTGGTTTTTTCAATACTGTATATCCAGCTACTCATAAGTAAATAATAAAGCTCCTGAAGGTCAATTTTATCACAGTATCTCCCCCATTCCTAAAACAAGACCTTTATCAGTAATTTGATATTCAGCGGTTGCAATCACACCAAGATTTGATTTAAATGTCAAATAACTACCATCAAGCATTATCACGTTATCTACGATAGATTTTAGTATTTTCTCAGTGTTCTCATTGGCTACACCTTCGGTGTAAGTAACGATCACTGTTGCCCCTGCTTCAGATAACCGTCGCAGGTATGTTTTTAAAAATCGGACAACCATTGCTTCCGGATTAAATGTAAAGAAAGTGGTGAGAGAATCGAAAACAGAACGAAATTCATTGGACTTTTTGAAAACAAAACGAGTTCCCAGCCCAACTTTAACCATTAAATCAGTAGGGTCATTTATTTTAGATAAAGCATAGGTGTTGGTATTTTCAATATTGGCCCCTGAAAGAGCAGATATGGGGTCAATAACATACAGAAGCTCTTCATCCATTGAACTTTGTAGGAACCATCCAAAATCCATCATGTTCTGTTGTAATTGTCTCATTCCATCATCCGCCGGGATATACAGGCAGGGTTCCTTAATACTTAGCCCATGATAAGCAAACTCATAAGAAAAAATGGATTTGCCCGCTTTGGGAGGTCCGTAAACCAGAGTGGTGGTATTCTGTGGAAAACCATCCAGATCCCCTGATGATGATAAAAGTTCATCCAATCCAGGTATGCCCGATTCAAAACTGCTCATTTTATCACATTTACCTATTTATTTCCCATCCATAACCCTAAAGTTCTAGTTTATTCCCGTGTTGACACTGCTACCAGCATTTAATCCCCTTATCAACAACCAAATCTGTTCATATACTAATATCATTTATTAATAATAATGCCATCTTTAGTTATATGGTAAGAAGCTTCCTTTTTCCCCATACCTTTCATTGCTTCAATAATAATAGTTTCCCCGTCGAGTTTAACTATGTTATCCGCCATTGACTTGATAAGTGTCTCTGTTCTGGGATCTGCTGATCCTTCAGTGTAGGTGATCATAGCAGTGCCCCCCGCTTCTTTTACCCTCAAAATGTAGGTCTTTAAAACCCTCACAATTAACATTTCATCGTTGGATTCTATTATAGCGGTTACAGAATCGATTACGCTGCGAAATCGAGAATTATTTTCAGAAATAGAGTTCACGCCCCTGCTTATCTTAACCATGATGTCAGTGGGGTTTTTAACGCTGGATGATTGGTATACATTGGATTCTTCAAATTCTGCATCACCCTCAGCTGCATCAACCACACGTAACATTTCATTTTTAAGATATCCGTCAATTTCAAATCCCATATCTGCCATGTTCTGGTAAATATCCCTGATCCCAAGATCTGTGGTTAAATAGAGGCAGGGTTCATCCTGGGTTAATCCATGGTAAGTGAAACCATAACAGAAGATGGATTTACCCACTCCTCCCGGACCATAAAGTAGTGTTACTGTGTTTTCAGGGATCCCTCCCAAAGAGAGACTTAAATCATCTCCGGAAGATGTTAATTCATCAAGACCAGTTATCCCTGAGGTAATACGAACGATCATACGATTCACCGGTAGAGTATTTCTAAAAGCGCATCTACAGCATCTTCAATTCCTTCATTACGAATCATACTTACTGGAACGACTGGTATATCCTGACCGATGCTCATGACCTTCCTTATTTCCTCAGGTGATAATGAACCAGGAAGATCCTGTTTATTGGCCACAATAACCTTGGGTATGGCCTCTGCCTTACATCGTTTTATCATCTCTTTAGCCCGGGGGAATGTTTCAGGATCAGTTGAATCCACCAGGATAAAGGCTCCTACAGCTTCTTTGGAGAGAAAATCCAGAATAAGATCGAAACGTTCCTGGCCTGGTGTTCCGAAAACATCAGCCACAAATCCTTTATATTCCATGTGTCCGATGTCCATGGCCACCGTGGTGGGGACCTTACCTAAAGCCATTTCATCTACAGAAACTGAATTAGGGGCTATCTTTTTGACAAAGCTCGATTTTCCTGCGTTGAACGGTCCGGTTACCAGGATTTTTGGTATGAATATCTTTATTCCACCGGGACGTAATATGTTAAAAAGCACCATACTGGTAGAGGGCGTGGTCCAGGATGCTCCGGTTACCATGAACCCCTGTCCAATGATAACCCTTTCTTCAATGGTGCTCAGGTTAACCAGACAGTCCATGGATTCTTTAATTTCATCAATTAAATCAGTTTCATAATCCCATTCAGTGAATATATATAATAAAATAGTATTTTTATCCTTTGCAATTTGATTCCATTTTCTAATGATTCGAACAGTTTCTCCATTATCCAGGTAATCAATTAGGGTGGAAAGATTATTGATAACTCCCACACCATCCGGGACATCGGTTATTGCATCAACGACAATCTCTTCTATTTGAGAATAATCTTCTATGGAATATTTACCAGTTACTGGGGCCCCAATGAAGTAGGAGCTTCCATCCACAAAAAAAGCACTTTCTTCTTTCACTTCTTTTTCAAGATCCCATCCAAATTTCTCAAATTCATAGATGATGGAACTTGGTTCAGTCACATTGGTGAATATGAAACCAGGATCTCCCTCTTCCAGTCTGCTTTGCAGGGTTTGATAACCAAAAGCCTCACACTCAACTCCAGGATCAGCGTAAAACAGTACCGATGATCCTTCCGGTATCCCACCCCCCAGGAAATCATCCAACTTGGGAATGTGAGTTTTCTTCATCTACATCCCACCCATGATCTGCATTACTTCCTGGGCAATTGTTTCCATTTCGAAGAATATCAACCCTAACTGGGCTTCTGGTTCTGTTAATGCTGTTAAAATGGCTTTTGGACCGGCTGGGAGCAATACTATGGTTCCTTTTTCAGTTTTAACTGAGATTTGACTAACTCCACCTGTGGTCATCTGTCCAGATGCTGCTTCTGCTGCCCCCATTATAGTGGAACATAATGCTGAGAAAATACGGGCATCAACATCAGGAGGTGTTCTGGAGTTAATCAAAAGTCCTTCTTTGGAAACTATTCCACATGCCTTTATCTGCCCTACCTGCATAAGGGTTGTGAGCATGTCATCCAGCTCTTCTTTCTTTGTCTTGGCCATTTATTTCCCCCATTAAATATTTTTTAAACTGATTATCTTTAATCATTCCAATTTGAATAATTTGATAACCGCATAATCTTATAGGACCTATAGAAACATGAAATCAATGCAATTGCCAAAATAAACCCAAATATGTGAACAATCGTTAGAATCGTATTTATTTCAGCAGCCATATGATCCCCCTTATTAACTAATTATTATATTGTTAGTCAAATGTTTTTAAATTTTGTTTTTTTTAATTTATTAAAGCAGTTTTCGAAGTAAAACAGCGAAAGTACATTGATTTGAGATCAGCCAAAATTAGATCGCCTTGTTAGGATCACCTCGTTTAAGGAAATAGGGAAATTCATTCCCAGGTCACATCAGCTGTGGTGAATACATATTTACCAGAAAAGGCAGGATTGTACAGGGCATTGGTGAGATTCTCGGTTTTAAATGATTCCGTGATTTTTTTGCGGGCATTGAAATTAATCCGATCACCCAAACAGTTTCTGTCAGTTTTATCAGTGACGGATGGGGCTGATGCATGGATTTTAAGCTGAATCTTGGTCTTCTGATAACCCTGATGAAACCCCTGATTTAAATAGTTTATTTCAACAATTTTCACTCCAGAAGGATGAAGTAACCGCTGGTGTTCTGAGGTATAATCTCTGAAGGTTTCCTGGGGATATATGGCCAGACCATCAGATATTGCTCCCTGCAATGCCCCGGTCCGGGCAGCGCTCATGGCCTGGTTGAGTTCACTCTCATCACTTAAACCATTAATCAATGGAATCAGAACCATCACACTCAAACCCACCACCAATAAAAATTCAATGGGAAGCTGACCTTTATTATCCATTTTACCGGTCTCTCATTTTCTTAAGATCATCATTAATAAAAACTAAAATTTCATGATATTATCACTGTATTACTTTTGCCCTCTTTCACATTTCGGATGGTGTAATTTTTTTTCGGTTGCATAGTTACTTCAGCCTGATTCATACCATAATCAGATATCTTTTTCGAAAAAGAATAAGAATAACCACTCCAACCTCCCACCTGTACCAGTACACCTGATTGATTAACTTTAACCTGATAATAAGACCCTTTTATATCCGGTGGCATTTGGATTTTTATTTCATGGCCTTCCCCACCAGAATATACTTCTTCAATGGTTGAAGCAACTGTTTCAGAGATTGAACGTGCTTGTGCTGCCTCATCAGCTTTTTGTACTGTATCTAAACGCCCCTCAGCGATGCTGAGAACACTGGCCATAATCACCAAGAGGAGGAACATGGAGATCACAAAATCAATGTTCAATGTTCCGGAGTGATCCTTAGTAATAGCTGAACCCATAAACTTATTAACTTCATACTATTATTAATACTTATCCCATATCTTATCCTACGGAGCGATAGGAAGGGGAGGGGGTAATAAAATGCAACATAACAAACAGTTAGAGAAAGAAATAGATGATTTTGTTTTACTGGTAAAATTTAAAGACGACAGAAAATTTGAAGAATCTGGGATAAAAGGAATAAAACCAGAAGTAAAAGGGATAGAAGAAATAGAAACCACACTTAACAGTATAAATATATGGTTTTATATTACAGAATCTGAGTTTTATAATACTGTTACCGTGGAACTAGATGTGAACCCCGCAAAAGCAATAAACCACTTAAGTGAAAGTCCAACAGTGGCCATTGAAAGAGTAGTTCCCCTTGATTCCGTGGTATCCTCGCCCCTGGAGCGTGTGATTGAAACTATTCTGAAACTGGCATCCCTGAAGATAGATAAAGATGAATCGTTCACAGTGCGATGCGAATTGAACGATGATGGGTTAAAAAACATAGAAAGTATCAGTTCACCGGATAAATTAATCAATCACATATCCGGTGAATTGTGTGATGAACTGGGCCTTGAATACCGGGATAAAAACACTGACTGGGTAATTCAAGTGGAAGAACTAGGTGAAGATACGGGTATTGCTGTTTGTCGGCCGGATGATATTTTAATGAAATGAATAAATCATTCCCGAAATAAATAATTATTTCTAAATATAGTGGAATATTTTATTTTTATAAAATTCCCTATCTTCATTATTTATCTAGTAAAACTGTGTTCAGATTGGCTAAACTTAAATCGTTTAAACAACATCATATTGCAATTCCCAGAATTCCAAAAAATTCATGAATCCCCATTTTTTTAAGTTTTTAGCGTGTTATTCAGGTTTTAATTAAAAAAATTCAAATATTCCAAAGCTTTAATTGTTAAAAAAGATGTATAGTGTATAGTTAATGGGGGCTCATTAGGGAGGTTGTATAAAGTGGATGAAATGGACATGTCAAATATAATTAAAAAATATTTAGATATAATCAATAAGGTTGTTGCAGGATACGGGGTTGATGAGTCCAAGATGGATGTTATATTAACAGATGTTATCTTCAGTTTAAAAACAGGACCTGTATCGCCCCCGGTTACACATGAATTTGCCCCGGTTACAATTCCAATTATCAATTTCATTTATGACTATGAAAAAATTCCATGTCTTGGTGTTTTTCAGAATGTTGATGAAGTCATCAAAACAAAAGAACTCCTTGAAAAAAATGGTATAAAAACTAAATCTAAAAAGTTGGGTATTGTATCAGCGGAATTCCAGTATAAAGATAAAAATGTTCATTCAAGGTTCACAGACATCGAGTCTTATAATAAATATTCAAAGCATAAATATTCAAAGTTAATTCAAAATGGTTTTCTGATACGCCAAAAAGAAGAAGAACCTGCCTTATTCAACTAGATTGAGCAGCACCCCTAAAATAGTTTTTATATTATTAATAAAGATGTAATTTTTTAATAAAGATAGTAATTCACCGGAATTTACCTTATTATGCACGTTCTCTTTTTTGATACGTTGATTTATTTTTTCAAGACCTCTTGGTGGGGTATTGCACCTCTTGGTGGGTTTTGCCCCTCTATTGGCGGGTTTTGTTCCTTTATTGGGAGTGTTTTTTTGCTAATGGAGTATCATTGTATTCAAAACAAACCCACATGAGTTAAGGAAATTTTTATGTACAACCCCAGTATGATCTAATAACCAGTGAATTATGTACAAAATATTGCATTTCAGTGGTGGGGTGTACAAGTTCGACCTCCTGGCAGAGCATGTGGAGGATGTGGGGGGATTGTTATTCCAGGAAAATCGTCTCCAAATCCGCAAAGGATCCTATTTCTTATCTGAAGAGGTTCAGGTAATCTTAATGGTGCCTTTCAATGAATTATCCAGTATCAGGGAATTGGCCAGTGAAATAAAGGGAGAAATCGAGGACGTGGAAATCGAAGAACCCTTAAAAAGTAATCTCATACATTCACTGGACATCTACAACATCCTGTGTAAGGCAGATGATTGGGTAGATCAGAATATTATTTCAGAAATAGAGGAAGAGGAATATAATACTACTGGAACTGGTCTTGCAGAATTCGATGATGATGAAAATGAAGATGATAATGATCATGTCCAGGATAAACTGAAAGAATGTCTGGATCTGATGATTTCCCTTGAACTCATAGAAAAACGTGGAACTAAGGGTAAATCAGAGTATCGTATTTTAAAAGATAATAATATTTAAAATAAATCAAACTTTATTAGAATTTTAAAATAAAATAAACCTAATATTAGAATATTTAATCGGATTTTGTTAAGAACGGGTTTTTGCAAATAGATTAGGATAATAACAGTAAGGATTTAATAAATATAATTTACTATCATTACCTAGATTTAATCAAACTAAATTTATTCAAACTATAATTTCATCGAACAAATATTTTACACAAAATATGAATTTATAAAAAGTGAAAGCACATGATCAGGGGAGAAACCATCGTTTTCATTGGTATTGCCGCTGTAATCACGGGTATGCTGCTCATCTTCATTGGCACTGCTTTTCTATCATCTGGAAAAACTGAAGGCAATGATAATACCAAGGTCAGTACTGGTGGAGTGGTTTTAATAGGACCCCTACCCATCATCTTTGGCAATGACAAGAGTATGGTTTCAATTGCAGTGCTGGGCGCCATTATCATAATGGTCATATCTTACATCCTGTTTTACCGCGGGAGTCTTTAAAAACCTTAAATAAATATATTAACAATTACAAACTTGTTATAAATAGATTTGGTGAATATCCAGTGAATATTCAATTATAGAATGAATATCCGATTATATCATACATATCAAAAATAAAATTCCACATTTACGATTACGGTGAACCTATATGGATTACTCTTCAATTTATAATAAAAGAAATTTAATTCTCTTACCAGCAATCGCTGCCTTTATAATAGCACTGATTCCCACTCTCAAATACCAGTGGCCACTGGGATGGGATATAATATACCATGTGCAGTATGCCCAGGTTTACGCCCATAATGGATTCACACTGGTTACCCCACTCTTAAACGCACCCACCGGTCAAAAAATAGGATACCCCCCATTATTCCATTTCCTGATTGCTGGAATTGGCACTGGCCTGGGTGTTGACTTTTTCCAGGTAGCACGGTTCCTGCAGCCGGTAATGGCAGCTTCGATTGTTCTATCTGTTTCATACGTGGCCTACAAATTTTACGGGAACTTAGCCGGACTTGGTGCTGGATTTTTAATGTTATCCAGTTTACTCGTGGGGCGGATGATTTTAGCCCTGCCTGAGAATCTTGCCCTGATCTTCCTCCCCCTGGCAGTTTACCTCTACTACCGATCTTTGAAGGATAAGAATCTTAAAATTGCTCTACTGGGTGGAATATTATTAATATTGGTGATCGCAACTCATCAGGCAGCTACTCTGTGCCTGGTACTGGCAATCACCAGCATAACCCTCATGGAGCTAGTGGTTTACCGGAACTTCAAAGCCCTGGGGAATTTCATATCATTCTTCCTGGTGCTTATAGTTGTAGGGATCGCTGGTCTTGTTTCACTCCAAATCATTGCTCCCCAACTTTTACAAACTCTACTCGGGCAGGGAATATCAGCCATTACTGGGATGAGCACCTCATTACCAGTTAATCGTCCCCTGGGAATTTACAGTTACCTGGGAAATCTGGGAATTCTGGTGCTGATTTTTTCAATCATTGGAGCGATAGCCGCAGTGAAGAGGCACCACCGTAAAGATAATGTGATCCTGGTCTGGATCATTGCCATGATCCTTTTAAGCAACGCCTACTGGTTTGGTGTCAATGTCATCTCCTACCGGGTGTTAATATACCTTCTAATCCCCTTATCCATATTAGGGGGGTACGGGATACACATCGCCTGTTACCAACTCAAAAATTACAAGCGTTTTTCATCGAAAAATGTTCGAACAACATTTTTAGTGGTCATACTCATCCTTTCAATGTTAAGTGCCGTGTTAACTGTTAATGACCCGGATATTGCAGTTTTCAGTGCAAAAAATGAGTTTGGGAGTGTGCAGATAGCCCCTCCATCTGATTCTGAAGTGGATCTTGCCAACTGGTTCCAGGAAAACGGGAACACGAGCCGTTCACTGGTGATCTCCAACCAGTTCACCGGGATGTTCCTGGCCTCTGAAGCAGGAATGCCCATGAATTATGGTTTTGAATTTTACTCCATCAAAAACTATCCTAACATGACGGTATCCAAAGTAAAAGAAGAGGGTATTGGTTATCTGGTTTATGATAAGAATCTGGTATTCCCATCTGAAGATAAATGGATCTACATTCGCAGTGTTAACTCTGAATTCTTCCCTTTATATTATTTCAGTCAGAACATAACCACCCACTTCGATGATATAAAACCGGATTATGCCACCAAGGTGTATGAAAATGAAGATTTTATTGTGTGCAGAGTAGATTATTGAACCAATAGTTTATTTGACCAATATTTTATGGGATTAACCTTATATGGGATTAGCCGACAATTAAGGGTTATAATTAATTGTATTAACCCCTGTTTTATAAGGAGAAATGATATTTTATACCAAAGAGTTGTGCTGTAAGTTAATGACCTTAATAGATAATGACTCAGAATATATATTAAAAATAAGACAAATCATAAGCTTAAGAGCATAAATTATATAACATGAAAAACTAAGTTAAATAATCTTTTTAATAATTGTAAAGTGATTCTATGAAAGTTTCTGTCGTTATCCCCGCTCTGAATGAAGAAGGAATTGTAGGCAAAACTGTCCTGACAGTGCCCATCGCCAAACTAAATGATATTGGACTTGAAACAGAAATACTGGTGGTTGACAACGCATCTACTGATAATACATCTAAAGAAGCTTCTGAAGCCGGAGCCAGGGTTGTTTTAGAACCCAAACGAGGTTATGGTAATGCGTATCGTCGTGGTTTTAAAGAAGCCCAGGGTGATATAATAGTTATGGGAGATGCCGATGGAACATACCCCTTTGATGAAATGGCTGAATTCATTCAACCAATTTTGAAGGGTGACGCCGAGTTCATAATGGGTTCAAGATTAAAGGGAGATATAAGGCCCGGTGCAATGCCAGCCCTCCATAAATACATAGGCAACCCTTTCCTCACCTGGGTCTTAAACGCACTCTTCCACACCGGAATCTCAGATGCCCATTGTGGAATGAGAGCCATGACCAGGGAAGCCCTGAACAAAATGCATCTTAAGACTGCAGGTATGGAATTTGCATCAGAAATGGTTATCGAAGCCTCCCGTAAGAAATTGAAAATAGCCGAAGTTCCCATTACCTATTACCCCCGTGAAGGTGAGTCAAAGCTCAGTTCATTTTCTGATGGATGGAGACACCTCAGATTTATGATGATGTACAGGCCCGGCCCTTTCCTACTAATACCCGGTGCTGTTGCCCTGCTTCTGGGAATACTGCTTACTGCAGTTGTAATGTTACAGGGAATATCCCGTATGCATTCCCTGATGTTAGGTGGTTTACTGCTGTTAATTGGTTACCAGATGCTCCTCTCCTGGATCTACTTCGGAGCCTTTGGAGCTGCCTACGGTTTTTCAAGAAGTTCAGGAACTATCAAAAAGATAATGAGCTACCATTCCCTGGAAAAAGAACTGTTTCTAGGAGTAGTTCTCCTGGCAATTGGAATAATCATTGGACTGAATGTCCTCTACAACTGGAGTACTGGAGGATTCGGACCACTGTATCAGATCCAGAGTACTGTTCTGGCCATGATACTATCCATACTGGGAATCCAGACCATATTCTCAGGAATGTTCTTAAGCTTATTACTCCTGAATAAAGAAGAAAAAAATGGTAAATAAAAAAATAAATCATTTCCATTTTTTTCATGGGATGAATTTTTTTTATGTGTTACAAAAATAGATGGATAAATTATTAGAGATGGACTATTTAGATAAAAAATATTTTTTTCAAGAAAAATATACAATAGGGCAAGAATAATCAGGGGACTCCATCTGATACAACCTTCGTTAAGTGTTTATATTTAGCAAAATCTTTTAATAATAAAATAACTTAAATAAGAATAAACCTATTTTTATAGATCCTTTCATTTGAGGTTAATTATGAAGATCGCTTTTATCTATGATGCTATGTACCCATGGGTCACCGGAGGGGCAGAAAAAAGAGTATATGAACTTGCCAGTCGTTTGACCCGGCAGGGACATGAAGTGCACTGTTACTCCTGGGGCTGGTGGTGGCAGGATATGGGGGAGCGTGACATAACATATGAGGGTATGCACCTCCATGGTGTAGGCAAACCCCTTGATCTCTATAAGGATGATAAAAGATCAATCAAAGAAGCACTATTATTTGCCTGGAAACTATTCCCAGTTCTCAATCGGGAAAAATTTGATATAGTTGACTGCCAGGGATTTCCATTCTTCTCCTGCTTTACTGCCAAACAGCATGCCATGCGCGGGAAGTCAAAACTGGTAATAACCCTACTGGAAGTATGGGGAGACTACTGGTACCAGTACATGGGAGCAATGGGCTTTTTTGGGAAGATAGTGGAAAAATTAACATTACAATTAAGTAACCGACTTATCAGCATATCCCCCAAAACTGACCGGGAACTTCAAAAAATTCGGAAAGTAGAAGATGCAATAGTCATACCTCCCGGGATAAACTTTAAGGAAATAACAGACGTCCAACCAGGTAAAAGAAAGGAAGATGGGGGGAAATGGGATATTATTTATGCAGGGCGGCTGATTAAGGACAAAAGGGTAGATCTGTTAATCAAATCATTGGCCCGGGTAAAAGAATCAGTGGGTGAAGTTAACTGTCTCATTGTGGGTGAAGGTCCAGAAGAAGGTAAGCTGAAAAAATTAACCAGAGATCTGAATCTGGGGGGCTCTGTTGAATTCAGGGAATTTTTAGACCACCATTTGGATCTTATTTCCCTATTCAAGTCTTCCCATATATTCGTCTTACCTTCCCAGAGAGAAGGTTTTGGCATGGTAGTGGTTGAGGCTAATGCCTGCGGATTACCAGTGGTGGTGATTGACAATCCACTGAATGCAGCTGTGGATCTGATAGATCCAGGTAAGAATGGTTTTATAGCCAGTGCCAGTGCAGAAGACCTTTCAGGAAAAATAATTAAAGCCCTGAAACACAGCCAGAAGATGAGAACTGACTGTATAAAATCAGCCAAGCAGTATGATTGGGATGCGATTGTAAGTAATCTGGAAATTTTTTACCAGAAAAGCCTGGAAATTTAATATAATATAATAATTTAAGATAATTCAATAAAAAAAAAGTGCTGATATTTAAGTTCACATATAAAGCAGAATAAATATTACACAAGATAATAAATATTCGCAGAAATTAGGCAGATAATCACAATTAAACTATTGAAGAGTAAATAAATTTAGTATTCACCGATAAAGGACTAGATTATTTAGATAAAGGGCTAAATTAAAAAATAATGTGCTGAATCAATAAAGAAAGGGCTCTAAATTAATTACATTTAACAGGATGAGGAGTAAGATATGAAGATATTGCAGACACCAGTAAGGTTTTATCCATTCATTGGAGGTGTGGAAAACTACGTTTACCATCTATCAGAAGAACTGGTTAACATGGGACACCATGTGAAGGTAATCTGTGCCAATGAACCTCATTCACAGACGGAAGAGGTTATTAACAATATTGAGGTGGAAAGGCTTCCCTACATTGCGAAAATTGCCAACACCAACCTAACACCAACCTTACCCTTTAAAATCCAGGGGGAAGATTTTGATATTCTACATACACATCTACCCACACCCTGGACTGCAGATTGGAGTGCATTCTATGCCAAACTGAAGGGCAAACCACTGGTACTGAACTACTACAATGACATTGTGGCCAGTGGAGCAGCCAGTACCATTGCCAGATTCTACAACAAAACCTTCTTGAAGTTCCTGCTTAAACAGGCTGACCGTATCATAATAATCCAGGAAGATTACATTAAAACATCCCCCTATCTATCAAAATATGCTGATAAAGTCCGAGTAGTCCCCGTAGGGGTAGATGTAGATCGATTCAAACCCCTAAATGTGGAAACAGAAAAGAACAGTATATTCTTCCTCAGCCTACTCGATGAATACCACCTTTATAAAGGTCTTGATTACCTTTTAAAATCAATTAAAATTGTTAAAGAAGAAATAGAAGACATAAAACTAATAGTTGGGGGGAAAGGAACCCTGCTGGAACATTATAAATCCATGGCGGAATCATTGGGTATACAGGATAATGTCCAGTTCCATGGTTTCATTCCCGAAGATGAGATCGTGGCATACTATAACCGTTGCCAGATATTTGCCCTTCCATCCATCTCTTCTGCCCAGGAAGGGTTTGGTATAGTAGCGCTGGAAGCACTGGCCTGTGAGAAACCAGTGATCACCACTGAAATCGTTGGTGTTTCAGATGAAATAGGAAAAGAGGGTTTGGGCGCAATCGTACCCCCAAAAGATGCTGATGCTCTGGCTGAAGGGATTATTAAATTGTTATCTTCCCCTAATCTTCAGGAAATGGGAGAAAAAGGAAGGGCTGTGGTGGAGGATAAGTTCACCTGGAAGAGGGTGGCCATGCTGACTGATGAGATTTACCAGGAGTTATTATGAAAATCTGCATTGTTTCCAATTTATATCCCCCCCACATAATTGGTGGGGCAGAGATAACCGTGGCTAAGTTAGCCGAGGCACTCTCCCAGAAGGGTCATGAGGTGCTGGTAATCACCACCAGCCCCCAAAAAGAAGAATCAATGGAAGTCTTAAATGGGGTGAAAGTTTACCGGATCAACCCCTGGAACCTTTACACACTCTACGACCATCAGGACAAACCTGCTGTAAACAAAGCATTATGGCATGCCATGGATATCTGGAATCCTAACTCCCACAAGAAGGTCAAAGATATCCTGATGAGAGAAACCCCTGATGTGGTTCATGTTAACAACTATAAAGGATTTTCCATGTCTGTGTTTAGCTCTGTGAAAGATTGTGGAATCCCACTGGTATTCACCGCTCATGACTGTTCCCTGATATGCCCCCGTGCTAATTTACTCCATGGAAATGGGGAGATATGTGAAGATCCCCAGATGATATGTAATGTGTACAGTAACCTGCAACGAAGGTTAATCAAGGGAAAAGTTGACTGGTTAACAGCACCATCACAATTCATAATCGATAAATTAAGGTCCTGCCAGTTCTTCCTTGACACTAAAACATCAAAAATACCCCTGGGTATTGAACTGGCCCCGGAAAGACTTGCCAAAAACTATGACACCATTGACATCTCCTACATGGGTGGTCTCAACAAGATCAAGGGTGTTCAGGTATTAATAAAGGCCTTCCGGAAAATAGAAAACACTAACGTGAGATTACATATTTATGGTAAGGGTGTTGATGAAGAGGAGTTCAAAGAAATGGCTGAAGATGATCCCAGGATAATATTCCATGGTTACTTGGAGCGAGACCTTCTCCTGGATTCATATCAGGAATCTAACCTGACAGTACTTCCATCCATATGTTACGATAATTCGCCCATGATGATATATGAAAGTTTAACCAGCAGCACCCCAGTTCTGGCCAGTAGGATTGGTGGGATCCCAGAGTTAATTGAAGATAACCATAACGGTTACCTCTTCAAACCAGGGGATGAAAAGGAACTACAGGAAATACTGGAAGGGTTAATTGAAAATCCTGAATCTCTAAAACAGTTGGAAAAGGGTGCCTTTGAATCTGCATCACAGTACAGTATGGAAAACTACCTCCAGGCCTTTGAGGAAATATATCAAACTTTAAACAAAAATACACTCTAAAACAGGGAACTAGGGATAAAAAACAGGAAAAACTCGATAAAAACAGGAAAAACTAGAGATAATAGCAGAACCACTAGAATAAAAACAGGATCACTAGATACGCAACTTAAGAACAACCATCAAAATAAAACACGGGATATAAATGATTGAGAGTACTTTAACTAAAATTAGAAACTTTAACCGGAACGGGTGGCTTTTATCCATATTAATAGCCCTGTTGGTAACCGATCTAATCATAATACTAAACCTGGATCTTCTAAAACAGGCCATCCCCTTTATTTTCTTCACCATTATCCCCGGTATGCTCATTGTCAACATATTAAGACTTCATAAAATGGAATTCTTGAAAAAATTTGTCCTTAGTGTGGGACTGAGCATCTCATTACTCATATTTACCGGATTCCTCCTTAACAGCCTCTACCCCTTGATCCCGAAACCATTGGCCTTAGAACCGGTTTTAATAGCATTAAACCTGGAAGTGGTCATCCTGGCCCTTCTGGATTATCATAGGAGTCGAGAATCATTCAGTATGGGGGATATTTTTAATATCAAACTCAACCCTGAAAGTGGATTACTGGCTCCCCTGATTTTTCCATTTATATTCCCGGTCCTGGCTATTCTGGGAACTTACCTCATGAACAACCATCAGCATAACCTGATCCTCATGGTGATGTTATTCCTGATCCCTGCCTATCTGGTGGTTATCTTCTACCTTAAAGACCGGATAAACCCCTTAACCTATCCTGTTTCCTTATGGTTAATTGGACTGGGGCTTCTCTTGATGCACGGGCTTACCTCAAACCATATTATGGGGCGGGATGTGCATGCTGAATACTACTGTTTCCAGTTAACCCTATCCAACCTTCACTGGGATATTAACAGTTACTACAATCCATATAATGCCTGTCTGGACATAACCATACTACCAACCCTCTACCAGGTTATTAGTAATATAAGTAGTGAGTATGTCTTCAAACTGTACTACACCCTCATTGGATCAGTTATCCCCTTACTGGTGTATCTGGTGTCCAAAAAATATTTCAAAATCCAGTATGCCTTCTGTGCTGGTCTTTTATTCACATTCCAGATTTTCTTCATTAATTTAACCGGTGCTGTGCGTCAAGAAATAGCCATTCTCTTCTTTTTCCTGGCAGTGATGGTCTTATTCAATGACTACTTGGAAAAACTAGTGCAGAGAAAGTTGCTATTTCTCATTTTCATATTATCACTGATCATGTCCCATTACACCACATCCTACGTTGCCCTGGGATTATTAGTCCCCATATTACTGTTACCATTCCTTAAGGGACTGGTTAAAGACAGGAAACTTAATTTCAAAAATTTCGACCTCATACTCATCTACCTCCTATTCCTGGCTGTTTGGTTCCTGATATATGCTAAAGTACAGTTCAACGCTGCTGGGGATGTTATGGCAGCCACTGCAGGAATTGCTGGAGGGGGTGG
Organism: Methanobacterium sp.; assembly: GCF_016217785.1. Taxonomy (NCBI): domain Archaea; kingdom Methanobacteriati; phylum Methanobacteriota; class Methanobacteria; order Methanobacteriales; family Methanobacteriaceae; genus Methanobacterium; species Methanobacterium sp. Next base: position 11,781 of record NZ_JACRGA010000023.1, on the reverse strand, counting down.
TGCTGGTATAGGGGGAGGTAGAGATGCGCTGGTCTTGAGTGTTCTGGGAATTGGCCTAAAATCACTGCCTAACACCATCAGCGCCATTGTAAACGATGCCGTCTTCCTTATGATGGGAATCGGACTTTTTGCCATTTTCAGGGAGCGCAAAAAATACAGGGATATCCTGGGTGATAAATTCATACTGGGAATACTGTTATCCATAACCATCCTGGCCCTCTTCATCATAGTGCCTGGTGTATCATTCTTTTACGGGGCTGACCGACTATTCTTCCAGCTCTTAATATTCACCGCACCCCTATTTGTCATAGGGGTTATGAAATTATCTAAAATAATAAAAAAACCCCACCTGAAACCAGCAATATTTTTAGTGCTCTTAATATCCCTATTTGTGGTTGGAAACCATCTCCAGTATCATTTCTATGGAATACCATACTCATCGGAATACGATAGTACCGGTAGTATTAGGGGTGAACTCTTCATCTACGACCAGGAAGTAGTTGCCTCTAAATGGCTGGGTAACTACAGTGATGCTGATCTGAAAATATACGCAGACTCCATTGGTGGTTCCAGGCTTATGCTGGGAAATATTGACATTTACCGAGCCAGGGGAATTAACTTCGATAAAAACAAGACCATACCGGATTACCTTTATCTGGGATATGTGGGTACACATGATGGGAAGGTGTATGAAACTCTGGATGTTATAAGTGACTGGTTTAACTTCGATTTCCTCTTCCAGGGTAAAAGCAGGATCTACGATAATTACTATTCAGAGGTTTACCTATGACCCGGATACTCTTCATACACAACACCGTCATGTGGTACCGTATACCATTTTTCAGTGCACTGGCTGATATTTATTCAGTTAAATACCTCTTCAACCACCCAAATATTTCCCAGACACTTTACGGAGTGGAAACCACCCCAGAAATCGAAGGTATGGATGGTGTTGACTACCAGATCATGAGTAATCATCTGGGAATTGCCTGGGGATTAATCAAAAAGGCCTGGGGCGACTACGATATCCTGGTGGGTGGTAGCTGGGATAGCATCCCCGAAATAGTGGAGAGTATTTATTATTTAACTGTTGCATGGCTTCGGAGGAAACCCATCATTCTCTGGAGGGAGGATTGGGCCTGGGAAGACACATCTTTAAAATCCAAGCTGATTAAACCACTCATAAAATGGATGGTAAGAACTTCCCATTCCATTGTTGTGCCTGGAAGCAAACACAGAGAATATTTCCTCCAACTAGGCTCAGACCCTAAGAAAATCTTCTTGATGCCCAATGTAAGTAACCAGACTGGTCAGAAAGATGATCCGGAGAAAGCAGCATATTTAAGGAGAAAAATGGGCTTGGAGAATAAGAAAATTGTCATGTATGTAGGTCGGTTGATTAAAAGGAAGGGAGTCCAGTACCTGCTTCAAGCCCTGGAAAAAATCAAAACTGAAAATGTGATGCTTTTGATTTTAGGGGATGGAGAATGTGAAGATGAACTTAAAAGTATGGTCAAGGAGCTGGGACTAGCAGATAAGGTGATATTCACCGGGAATATAGCCCAAGAAGAACTGGTTTCCTATTATATTATGAGTGATTTGGTGATGGTGCCTTCTATAACCCATGGAATTGGCGACCCATGGGTGCTGGTATTGAATGAGGCCATGTACTTTAAAAATCCAGTTATTGCCACTGATGCTGTTGGTGCGGCCAGTGACATGATAGATGCAGGTAAAAATGGATTCATAGTTCCGGAGAAGGATAGTCCTGCACTGGCCCATGCCATGGATAAAATTCTGGAAGATGATGGTTTAAGGCTTAAAATGGGTCAAAAATCATGTGAGATTATCAATGATCAGTTCCGTTACACAAACATGGTGGAAGGATTCAAAAAAGCCGTAGATTATTCTTTGAATAATAAATAACTCATTATAAAATAGTCCCATTCATAACGGCCAATTTAAAGATTATTTATAAGATTTAGTAATATCAATGATTTTTTACTGATTGGGTTAAATTAATGATAAATTAAATAGTGAATGGAAATTACGTAAACTAAAATAATGTTATATTATATTTTTAAAATATAGTTAAAAACTTAAAAAACCCTGTGAAAGAATGCAGATAGATAAAAATAGATTATCTGCAAGTAATATATATGTAAATGACGTTCATATCCTTTCTTATGAGCTTTAATAAATTTTAAGCTGGTTTTTATCTCAGATATGGTGGTGTTGATGATCTTACCCTTCTTCCGTGAGGCACCGATCTTGTGCCATACTATGGAATCAAGGGCAGTTATTGCCTTGAAACCACGTTCATGAAGTTTCAATGCCAGATCAGCATCTTCACAGCCAAAGAAGAAATCTTCATCCAGATAATTATAGGGGACTTTATCGGCTTTTATAAGCATGGCCGCCCCTGAAACCCAGTCTACATTCAGTGTTTCACCATGATAGGAGCTTATGTCCACGTCATCCAGTACAGCGTAATGTCCAGGATAGTGGTTAAGGTCTATTTTACCCCCAACACACCATATTTCATCGTCTTTCCCCTGAAAGTCATAGTAATATATTTTAGAACCCACCAGGGCTATCTCGTCATCAGATTCTGCAACCTTCACCAGTTCCTGGAGGAAATTCCTATCCACCACAGTGTCATTGTTCAGAAGAAGGGTGTAAGGGCTTCCTAATTGTTCCAGTGCAAATTTGATACCAATGTTATTTCCCTTGGCAAAACCATAGTTCTCCTGGTTCTTAATAAGAATTAGTTTGCCATTAGAAGGCGTATTCTTTATTCGGCCAATGGAATTAGGTTCTTCAATGGAAAAATCCGGCTGATGGGGTGAATCCAGTTCTCCTTCTTCAAATTCAAATATTTCCACTGGTTTATTTAGGGAATTATAGTGGAAGTATTTAGATTCCACCTCTATCTCACCTTCACAGTAATTCCTTATCTGTTTCAGGGAGTCATCCTGGGAATCATTATCCACCACAATGATGTTATAAGATGGATAGTCTATTTGATAGAGTGATTCCAGGCATTCTATGGTGTCCTGCCAGCCATTCCAGTTTAACAGGATGATTGCAACTTCCGGATGCATAAAATCATTATACCCTATTTTCTTTCACTTCGAAGTAGTTCAGCTGGTCCTGTATAACATCACTGAGACTGTACTGGATCTTTCCACCGATCTTCTGGATTTTCTGATTATCAGCAAGTATCAGTGGAACTTCAGCTGGTCTGAACCGGTCGGGGTTGAACTCGATGACCAGTTTACCCTGATCAGTGTTCACGTTGATTCCCTTGTCCTGGATGGTGTATTCCAGTCCTTCTTCCAACATGATCTGGTCCACCCTGGTTTTATCAAAGTTAACACCAAAGACAGGGTCGTTGTTTATCTGGGCCGGGTTTTCTATGGTTTTTTCACCTTTGATGGTTTCTATGCTGTTTATGTTCCAGCCTGCCTTTTCCAGTCCCAGTAGTATGTAGCTCAGGACGGAGTTGGTTCGCATGGATCCCTGGTTGTATGCTTCACCACTTTTACCATTAGCTGCCAGTAGGAGGTATCCTTGGATAACGTCACTTACATGGGACCAGTCACGGAAGGCGTTGATGTTTCCAATAACGATACGGTCGGTTTCACCATATTTGAGTTTCATGATCTGGTTGGTGATGACTGAGGTTACGAACATTATACCCCTTCCTGCACCTTCGTGGTTGAATGCCCGGGACACCACGGTGTCCATACCAAAGGAATGGTGATAATTCTGCATCAGCAGATCTCCGTAAACCTTGGACACCGCATAAGGGGACATTGGCCTTAAAGGGTTGGATTCTGAAACTGGTAATTCAGGTATTGAGGTAGGTTCCGGGAAGATGGTTTTGCCATCCTTCAGTGCCTGCTGGTACTGTTCCTCAGAGGATATGACCATACCGTATTCTTCACTGGAACCGGCAAATATCATCTTGGTATCCATATCCTTAACACGCACTGCTTCTAAGAGGTTGGCAGTTCCTATACAGTTGATGTGCTGGGTTTCCAGTGGGCGGCGGAATGATAGTTCCACAAAGGACTGGGCTGCCAGGTGAAAAAGGTAGTCTGGCTGTGATGCGTCAAGGGCATTGGCCAATGAGGTTATGTTGGTCAGATCTCCTTCCAACATCATCAGTTTATCTTTAATACCTTTATCTATCAGGTTTTTCTCCATTGCAGCCATGTCTTCCGGCCTTATGAATCCGTATACATCTGCTCCATCATCTAAAAGCTCTTTTGCAAGGTAAGAACCAACAAATCCGTTTGCCCCGGTTATCAGGACACTTTTTCCGTTCCAGTTCATAGTATCTTCCACATAATCAGTTTATAAACAAATCAAATTAATTTTATTACAATTCAAATTCCATATGTACTTTTAATTTATTACCATGACTATAAAATTATTTTTACCTAACTATAATATTTCAATTTAAATCAATTTAGAAATGTTTTAATGGATTTAATATTACCCTAAAACATTATTTGATTTATCTATCTGTTTATAAAAGTGTTTTAATAAGGATTATTAAGAAATATGTTTTAATGAGAGATTATTTTCTTAATGAGAGTTATTTTTTCATTGCATGTTTAAGGTGATTGACTAATCTTTCACCGGCGCTTTCCAGTGTCCACTCACGACGTACAACTTCCAGTGCATTTTCTGATAAACTGGATCGTTTCTCATCATCACCCAGTAGTTTAACCACTGCATCTGCAAATAGGGATTCATCCCGCTGGGTTAGGAATCCATTTTCATTGTGGATCACGGTTTCCCGTACTCCACCTTCTTTAACTGCAACCACTGGTGTGCCGCAGGCCATGGCCTCCAGGGGCACCAATCCGAAGGGTTCGAGATATGGTGCGTAGAGTACCATTTTCGCCTGGTTGTAAAGTGAGACCAGTTTATCATCATCAATACCCCTTAATATCTCCAGTTCCACTCCCAATCCTGCGGCCATTTCCCTTAGATAATCCTTCCATTGTTCATCACCCATGTTGGAGACTATCATGAGTTTTGGGCGTATTTCCTCCTCAATCAGTCCCAGGGAATTTATTATGAAGTCGTAACCCTTGGGTGGGATGCATGTACCCACGGATAGGACAAAGTCTTCCCGAGGTAAGTCCAGTGGCTGGAATATGTCAACGTCCACTCCCAGGTAGGATACGTAAGAGTTGAGTCCGTATGATCTTAAAACGGATTCATGAGAATAATAGGAGTTAGCCAGGATGTAATTAGCGTACTGGACGTTTTTAAGGTCAAGATTCATCTCCTTGCCAATTACATGGTTTATGTATCTTTTAATTAATGGTTCCAGTAGTCTTTTTTTTCTCTTGTCTTCTGAGATCTTTTCCAGGATTTTTTCCCGGCGTGGTGGTTGCTGGCAGTAGTAAACTGTTGGTTTTTCAATGTACTTTAAGAAGTAGGGGGCCATGACGAACTGGTCCTGTTCACTGAAGACCACATCGTAGTCACCCTGGTTAATGGCTTGGGCAATGGCTTTTTCTGTCTGATCCACGTTTTTTATGGATATTGGTTTGAATATGGCTGGTACATAGGAGAAAGTAGAATATACAGTTGATCTGAACCAGCTTTTTTTAACCGGGAAAACATGCATGTCCCTTACCAGGTCCTTTAAGGGGAGGAATTCTTCGTTGGCTGTGGCCGGGACATATAAATCAACTGCATGTCCTGAATTTGATAAATATTTTACAAAACCGTGCAGTGCTCTTTTAGCCCCTCCTGATGGGAGGTTGTGGAAAATTGCAATTTTTAATTTTTCTGACATTCAAATCTCCGTATTAAAATCTGTTATCAAAATGATAATGGTATATGAAACTATTATCGATATTTCTAAGTAATATTATCGGTATTTTCTAAGTAATATTATCAGTATTTCTAAGTAAATAAAATCAACTATTAATATTCATTTAAGACTTGTTCATAGATTTTCCAGGTTTTCTGGGCTGTTTTCTCCCAGCTGAACTCCTTAGCCTGACTTATACCTTTAGCCTTCAACTTCATTTGGAGGGCTTCGTCAGTGAGTACTTGGTGCATGGAATCAGCCAGGGCATCCACATCCATTGGATCAACCATGATCCCAGCATCACCCACAACTTCAGGCAAAGATGACGTGTTAGACGTGACTACTGGTGTGCCGCAGGCCATGGCCTCCAGTGGGGGTAGGCCAAAACCCTCATACAAAGAGGGGTAGACGAATAGATCTGCTAAATTGTATATGCTGGGAAGATCTTCTTCAGGGATATAATCCATGAAGAACACATCCTTGGCAAGTCCCAGCCCTTCTATAAGATCAAATATGGCTTTCCTATCAGCTTCACCTATTTGGGGTCTTCCCACCTTCACCAATTTTACTCCCTTTAAATTATATGTTTTTATCAGGCTATTGAACGCTTTTATAACGGATTGGAAGTTCTTTCGGGGTTGTTCTGAACCAACGTACAGGATGAAACTCTCGGGTAGATTGTATTTCTCCCTGATATTATTCAACTTCTCATGGGGTATGACTTCAAAATTAGAGTCAACTCCCAAGTAGACTGGTTCTATCTGTTCAGATGGTATTTTTAAATATTCAACCAGGTCTTTTTTGGTGTGTTGGGAGATGGTAATTATTTTATCTGCATTTTTCATTCCATCAATGGAATATTTTAAGAATTTTAAGGACATCTGGGTGTTTTCCTGGTATATCAGAGGTATTATATCCAGACAGGTGGCAATCTTAGGTGAGTTGAAATTAATCCGGTTCAGGAGATATGTTTCTTCCTGTGAAAACACATGGGTTAGGTCGGCATCCTTTATCAGGAGTTTTTTAACCCTTTGAGGGTAGATGAAAATCTTATGAACTAAATCAAAGTAAGGAACATTGAATCGGGGTAATTCATAGGGAATTTCATTGAAAACTGCCTTATCATGTAAGTTTTCTGCTGTTTTCAGGTATACTTTGTATTTTCCATACATTTCACCTAAATTTAATCCTAAAATGGCATTTACAGTTAATTTATTATTCATTTTATCCCTTTTAACTTTCATTAACTTGTTCATAGACCTGCCAGGTTTTCCGGGCGGTTTTCTCCCAGCTGAACTCCCTGGATCTGGCAATGCCTTTATCCCTCAACTTCCTTTGGAGGGCCTCATCAGTGAGTACCCGGTGCATGGAATCAGCCAGTGCATCCACGTCCAACGGATCAACCATGATCCCCGCATCACCCACCACCTCCGGCAAAGAAGACGTGTTAGACGTGATCACCGGTATTCCACATGCCATGGCTTCCAGAGGGGGTAGACCAAAACCTTCATACAAAGAGGGGTAGACGAACAGGTCTGCGGCATTGTAGAACTTAACCAGGTCTTCCTCCCGGATGTATCCTGGGAAAATAACTTCATCCTGAAGATTTAATCTCTGGATTTCCTGGAGTACTTCTTCATGTTGCCAACCCATTCCACCGATGATGACTAATTTATGGTTTAACCCTGATTTTTTCAGTTCAAATAAAGCTTTTATTAACGGTATGAGGTTTTTTCTTGCTTCAACTCTCCCCACAAACAGTATATATCCCTCAAGGTTATAAGTGGTTTTTATATAGTTTTTAACTTCTTCAATGTTTTCCATGCGATGGTAAACATTACTGTATCCAAGGGGGGTGACAGTGATGTCCTGTTTGGGTATATCCAGATATTTAATGCAATCTTCTCTGGTTTTTTGAGAAATGGTTATTATATGATCTGCCCGGTTAACTATTAATTTTAAGGAGGTGTTCCATCGCTTTGCCAGGTTACGTGAGTAACTATCGGGATAAAGTAGAGGTATCAGATCATGGATGGTTAATATCTTTTTAACATTTCTATTCAGGAAAAAAGCAGAACTCTGGGTATGCCAGTGGGCGGGGAAGTGCACAACATCCACGTTTGCCTTTCTTACTGCGTAGGGCATTCCAATGTAACAGGTAAGGTTTAGGGGGATGTGGGGAATTAGTACATCTTTACATTGCTGGTAGACTGGATCTTCACTTTTTTTATGGTGAATCAGGGTAATGTTTTCAGACTTACCCATTTTAATCATCTCCTCCAGTGTACCGTAAAGAGATTTATCCACACCGGTTCTTTGCCTGTCTATAATCCATGAGAGAATACCTACATTCATTAAATCACCTATTCTGGGAGAAAATGGATCAGTTCGAAAATATAACTCCTATTTTTCTATTGGAAAAGTTAATTCCATTGGAAACTGTATGATTCGGAAACTGTATGATTTCGATTGAAACCCTTCTTTATTTTAAATTGTAACCGTGCTAAAAAGATGGATGATTCATTCCTCATTATATTCTGAAAGAACTTCATCAGTAATTTTCTGGTACTCTCCCCTAATTTTTTCACGTGTGTTGATGGTGTTATACTCTTTCATCAAGCCTAATTTTAAATAAACAATCAAATTATAGATAACTGACAAAAAGCTAAGGGAAAGCCCTCTGAAACCATCTTTATATCCCTTGTCACGTACGTAAACATCAAAAAAGCCACGGAATAATCTGAAAAGGATTCCAGGAACACTCTTTCCTAATTTATATCCCTGTTTTTTACCTTCGAATATATTTTTAGCTTCTATGGTGGTGTAATGGTTGAGTGCCTTGTCAATGTAGTGTTCAAAATCAAGGTAACTGAAATGTAGGAATCCTTCCTGGGGATCTGTTAAATTGTAATGCCTTGCATCTTCACTAATATTAATGAAATCATGTATTCTGTCTCCGAAATACAAGTATTTCTTTTTAAAAAATCGTGGGTGTAAATCCTGGAGTGGTCCCCAGCCCATGTGTTGTATCTGTTTACCGGCAAAATAGTTGTTATGGGGGATATTAACTACATCTCCCAGGTCTTTTTCCATTACTTCCTGTAATTTGTTCTTTAATTTTAGTGGAACTATCTCGTCAGCATCTACAACAAGTACCCATTCGCAGGATGCTTGTTCTAATGCAAATTGCCTGGCAGGATCAGCGTACCCCATCCTCTTAAAGAAGAAAATTTTATCGGTGTATTCCCTGGCTATTTCCACGGTATGATCATCACTGTGCATATCCACTATCACTATTTCATCAGCCCATTTAACTGATTCAAGACAGTTTCGGATATTTTTTTCTTCGTTTAAAGTGTTGATAAGAACTGATACTTTCATTTAATCATCTCATTCCTTAATTTCCTTCCCAATTACCCGTTTAAGTATGTTTATATCATCCTGTGAAAATCCTTTAATGAGGAATAAAACTACGAAATAAATAACTGTAGCCAGTATTATCTCTAAAAACAGGTTGATTTTAACCAGTGCAATGAATACGCACATCACCAGGGTGGCGATTGCTGGTCTGATTAGAATCTTTTTAGGGGAGATGAAACAGACATGACGGGTTACTATGTAGAAGTAGGATATGAATAAGGCTATTTCTGTAATTACAGTCACGCATGCGGCTCCTACAAATCCCCATAATGGGATCAGGACCAGGTTCAGACCTATGTTAATTATCATGGTTATGAAGGTGATTTTGACTACTTCAACCTGTTTGTTTACTGAGACAATGGTAGATCCCAGAACGTAGCTGAGGAAGATGAAAGGTAAGGCCCATATCAGTATTTGCAGAGCTATTATTGATTCTGAGTAACTGCTTTGGTAGATGAGTAGAATAATGTCTGAAGCCAGTAGGGTGGTGGCTGCCACTATTGGTAGTGAAATGATAGTTAAGTATTTGAAGGATTTGTAGTAGGAGACTTTAAGGGATTGATGGGAGTCTACATAGAATTTGGATAATAATGGATATACCGATAAGGTGTACATGGAGGGGAGGAATAACAGGGCTTCCATTAAGCGGTAGGCGGCACTGTACCATCCCACAGCCACACTTCCCTTAATGAATTCCAGCATAACCATGTCCACTCTGAATGCTATTAGGGCGAAAATTCCGGAAACTGCGATGGGTAATGCCTCTTTTAGCATGGCTTTCCAGAAAGGAAAGTCGAATTCTATTTTAGGCAGGATAAATTTCCATAAACAGATTATAATGGTTAGTATGAGGGAAACAGCGCTGGCCATGAAGTATACAAAAGCGAATGCCACAATGTTCATCTGGTATCCAATTGCCAGGAATATGCCCACGAACATGAGGACATTGTTTAGAATCTGTGTCACGGACTGGTATTCCATCTTCTCATATGCCTGGAATATTGCATTGAAAATATTTCCAAATGAGTTCAGTATCAGAGACAGGGTAATGAAATACAGGACGTATGACTTTTCCGAAGGATATCCACTTAAATAACCTATGGCGGCGATTAAGATAAAGGTCGCAATGGATAGTAAAATCTTAAGGGCGAATGCATTACTAAGATATTTGCCTGCCAGTTTATGGTCACGTGCTACCTCTCTGACTGTGAGATTGCTCAATCCTAGATCTGTTAAAATGGAGAATATGCCTGCAAAGGCAAGTGCAGCAGATAAGACACCGAATCCTTCCACACCAAGATACCTGGCAGAGTAAATAGAATAAAAGAATGCCAGAACGTAACCTAAAATCTGTGATACCATCAGTACACTGGTATTTTTAACTAATCTTTGAGCGGGGTTCATTTTATCTTCTCTGTAGATTTATGGGAATTGTAAATGTGAGGTGTGATAGAATAGAATTGTGTTGGAATTATTACAAATAACAAACTAATCATTTAGGTATACTAAAACAGTTTGTGTATACTTAACGGTCAATCATTATTTGTAAAACTTATAAATTTTCTTATTTAAAAGATGTTTGAATTCTATTACCTAAGGAGATGCTTCAGGACATGTAGATCAGGTATTATGTGAAATGAAGTATATCATAAGGGACATCTTCCTATTAAACATATAGGTTTTTTTTGTTGTTACGTGATACCTCGTTACTTGATACCATCAAAAACCAGTTATTATAAAAAAAGGGTATTATGGATGTTTATTTAAAAAAAATACCGTTGTAAATTAGAGATATGTGAATATTGGTTTTGATCTATTTAAAAGAGATTTTAGAAGGAAATAAGACTCAAAAAAAAAGTTATTTTGATTTTCAAACAAAAATTATATATATAATGCATTTTTGAATTATATATGTGTCAAAATTTGTAAAAAACCATCAAAAGTGTGTTTAATATTTTTGAGACATAACAACATTACCATCACTGGCATATTTAATGTTGTTTTTAGGACTGTTATAAATTCATAAATATGTATCGTTTATTATCTCTTAATTGAATGGTCTATTGGTAAATGGGTTATGTTTGTTACGGGAGGGGTGGCAATGACATTTAAAGTCAATCAGAAATTATCCTTATGTATTTTGTTACTGTTTTTAGGAGTTGTATTTCTTTTAAGTGTTAACACTGCTTCTGCTGCATCACAGACGAATTTCACCCCTAGTGAAATATCAGCAGCGTCGGTTACCCTTAAGAATCAGATTGAGACCAACAAAAATCTGCCGAATAGTGTAAAAGTCGGAAATCAAACTGTTAACACTGCACAGTATCTTCATCTGGCTGCACAGGCTACCAGTCAGATACAGAACAATAATAAGACATCCATAAAATTACAAAATGATCAAGTTCCGGGATTCAGTGAAGAATCATTGAACACCGGTAGTATGAGTAAAGCAGACTACGTGGACTTCGCGCAACGCGTAAACGGCTACATGAACGACAACCACCAAGCACCACCCTACG